>DATHOI010000773.1:0-4282 GCA_035485095.1 Polyangiaceae bacterium
TTCAGTCGCGGGGGCGGCTTCAGTCGCGGGGGCGGCTTCAGTCGCGGGGCGGCTTCAGTCGCGGGTGGCGTCAGTCGCGGGCGGCGCGGGGGCGTCAGCCGCGCGGGCATCATTCGCGGGGTGCTCGCGTCGGCGCGAATCGAAGGTCGAATTCAACGTTCAGATTTCGATTTTGCGAGGGGTGCGCCCCCATCATTAGCGCGATTTACGTGGGCCGCGCTTGTCGAGGTCGCCGGTTTTTCGCCGAATCGAAGGTTGAATTCAACGTTCAGATTCGCGTTGGTGCGAGGCATCTGCGATCCGCCTGCCGTCCGCGCGAGGCATCTGCGATCCGCCTACCGTCCGCGCGACGCATCTGCGATCTGTCCGCCGTCCGCGCGAGGCATTGGCGAAGCTGCCCGCCGTCCGCGCGAGGTACCGGCGAAACTGAGAGCGCGAAACGGACCGTGTCGCCGAAGGCTGGGACGAGGCGCGTCGTGTCGCGTGACCATGCCCCCGATTTCGCGGCGCGACGGGTTACCCGCTGGCGGCTTCGCGCACGACCCTGCCGAGGCGGGCGACGGCGTCGTCGATCGTGGCCTCGCTGGGCCCGAACGAGAAGCGCGCGTGGTGCAAGAAGCGCGACGCGCGGCTGCCGCGACGCTGTCCGGGATCTACGTCGAAGAAATGGCCGGGCACCGTGATCACTTTGTGCTTCAAGGCCGCGCGAAAGAGCGTATCGCCCGAGTTGATCGAAGGCGGCAGATTCGACACGTTGCCCCAACAGTAGAAGGTGCCTTCGGGCTCGCGTTCGAAGCGCACCCCAAGTGAGCGCAGGCCGTCGAGCAGGCGGTTTCGCTTCTTCCGGAATGTGGTGCGGATGGCCTCTGCTTCCGCCCGCGCGTGCTCGGCGGTCAAGAGCGGGATGGCGGCGTGCTGCATGGGCCGCGAACCGCCGCCGTCGAGAAACGAACCCGCGCTCGACAGTGACTCGATGACTTTGCTCGGACCGACTGTCCAACTGACGCGCCAGCCCGGATAGCGCCAATTTTTGGTCAGGCCGTCGAAGATCACGATTGGATCGCGTTCGACGTCTTCCACGAATTCTGCGGCGCTAAATAGTGAGGGGCCTTCCTTCCACAAATAGTGCGAATAGAACTCGTCGAGCAGGAGAGTGCAGTCGAGCTCCCGCGCGGTGGCGACCCACGACGCGAGCTCTGGGCCGGTGATGGCTTTGCCGGTGGGATTGCACGGGTTCGAGAGCAGCAAAGCGCCTAGACCGCGGCCCGAGATCTCCCTGCGTAGCGCGTCGAGCGAAAAGTCATAGCCGTGCTCCGGATCGAGCAAGATGGGGATCGGCGTGAAACGGCGGAAGATATCCAGCAGCTCTTCGTAAGCCGTGTAGTCGGGCAAAAAATGGCCCAGGTGGATCTGCCCAATGGCCGCGCAGGCGCGCATGATCGAGACGCGCCCACCACCGCATACCGCGACGTTCTCCGCGCTGTACTTCGACGGCATGCCGCGTCGGAACAGATCATTGTACATGCCGGCGACGGCTTCGCGCACTTCCCACAAGCCGGCGACTGGCGCGTATTCTTGGTCGTTGGTGTGGATGTTCAGGTCCGTGATGCGCGGCGGAGCTCCCGGTAGCGGGCCCGTTTCCGGCTGCCCTTGACCGAGGTTGCACCACTCCGGGTCCTCGGAGCGAAAGCCCGCGCGCGTCGCTTCCGTCGTGACGTAGATGACACCAGTGCGCGGGACGGGACGAAACGCGCTCGGCGCGCGTTCAGAAGGCGTTTGAGACATCGGGGATGCCGGAAGCTAGCACAAACAGTGGCTATTTAGGGCCGTGCGGGTCGCCTTGCGGCAGAACCGCGAGCGGCGCTTCTTTTTTTGGGAACCTCGCGCAGGGAGCGCTGTCTGGCACTGAGTAGCGGTTGCCCACGTGGTTGACCAACCGCTCTCGGAGGCTTTCATGAAGCGGTCCATTCGCGTGCTGTCGTGTGCGCTCGGCGTTGGTTGTGTGTCGCTCTTTCACTGTGATCCGGATTTGCGCGGCGTTGACGTGAACGTCGCGCATGCCGCCGAAGCGACACCGAACGCGAGCGATTGCATGAGCTTTCAAAACGATACCCAAGAGAAATCGATTCTGGTGCACGCGCATAACGTGTGCGAGCGCAAATTCAGCTGTTCGATGAGCTTCGTCGTGCGCTGCGAGGACAACGACGGCAAGGCGACGTCGAGCAAGAGCGGCGCGGCGCACTTCGCGCTCGCCGCACATGGCACGACGGACGTGCCGATGTCCGCTGAACAATGCAAACAAGCCTGGTCCATTGACGACGTGTCTTGGGTCTGCCGCTGAGCTTGCGCCGCTGAGCGACGCGCTGGGCGGCAAATGTCCGCTTGTCGGCGGCGAAGCCTCAGCGCTCGCTGACGCTCACCACTTGGCGCCCTTGGCGAGCGCGAGCGCGGACACGGGCCAGAAGTCGCCCGCGCGCGGGCCGCCATTGCACGTGCCATCGGATTCACCGGGGCGTTTGAGCCACAGGAACGCATCGCAGTTCGGCGTGCCGGTGTTGGCCGTCGGACGCAGACCGAGCGCGCGACCAGGCGGGTTGCACCAGGCTTTGTCCTCCGGAGCGCCATTGCCGTTGCGGCTGGTGTCGATCACGAAATGCGCGCCGCCCGTGAGCGACGACAGCTCCTTGCCGTAGGCCAAATTCTCCGGCGTACCGACGTAGTTCGACACGTTCAGCGAAAAGCCGTCCGCATACTCGAGGCCCGCGTTTTGGAGGCGCTTGGCCATGTCCGGCGCGGGCACCCAATTCGGGTTGCCCGCGTCGATGTACAGCACGAGCTTCGGGTACGCTTTCAGGGTTTTTACGGCTTCACGCAGCATGGCGTAGCGCGACTCTTGCGCGTTCGCGGCCGTGCACTTTTCGATCAGGCCGAGCAGGTCCGGCTCCAAGATGATGACGGCTTTGCGCTCGCCGACGCCGTTGCCAACGTCGGCAATCCACTTCAGGTACTCGCTCGTGGTGTCCGCGCCGCCAGCCGAGTATTGGCCGCAGTCGCGGTCCGGCGCGTCGTACGCGATGAACACGGGCAGCGCGCCGGCCTTGCTGATCATGTTGACTCGCCCTTTGACGAAGTCACGGACGTTGCCGCTCCACTCGCCGAGCCACTCCGCCGCGGGCTGGCTCGCGATCTTGTCCATCGCCGCGGCGTCCTCCGGGCGCGAGCTGCGCCAATTGTCCGCGGTGTGTCGGGCGGCGGTGTTCGGATCGACGTACAGCGTTTCCCCGACCAGCGGATTCGCACCGATTTTATGCGGCACTGCGTCCACCGCGTGACGCTTGGGGATACAGGCGCTGAAGCCGACGAGCGCCAGCACGACGGCGGGTAGAAGCGAATAGGGAACCTTCATCGAACCGCGAGTTTAGCATGAATATCCGGATCTGGAAGCGGTTCCAGGATCGGCGCGGTTGAAAGCATGCTCGAAGACGGCTGTAATCCGCGCATGGCCAAGGCATTTAACGAATGGAAGGTGCTGCCCCACGAGCCCATCGTGCCCCTTTCGGACAACCTGCTCTGGGTGCGCGGCGCGATCCCTGGCATGTCGCTCAAACGCGTGATGGTGGTGGTGCGTCTGGCTGACGAACAGCTCTTGATTCACAATGGCATCGCGCTCGACGAGGCCGGAATGGCGGAGCTCGAGCGCTTTGGTCGTCCCGCGTTTTTGATCGTTCCGAGTGGTGGTCATCGCCTGGACGCGCCCGCTTACAAGAAGCGCTACCCGGCCCTCCGCGTCTTCGCCCCGCGTGGCTCGCGTGAAAAGGTCGAAAGCGTGTTGCCGGTTGACGGCGCTTACGAAGATTTTCCGGCAAGTGACGTGGCACGCTTCGAACGCTTGAATGGCGTCGATGACAAAGAGGGCGCGCTCGTCGTGTGTTCCTCGGATGGCGTGAGCGTCGTGCTCAACGATTGCATGTTCAACATGGATCGCAAACGCGATCCGCTTGGCTTTTTCTTCACCACGCTGCTCGGTTCTGCGCCCGGCCCGCGCGTGTCGCGGCTGGCCAAGCTGGCGATCGTGAGCGACAAGAAGGCGCTGCGCGGCGACTTCGAGCGCCTTGCCGAGCTCGCCAATCTGACGCGCGTGATCGTGGCGCACGAAAAAGTCGCTAGCGGTCCAGACGCCCGCGCCGCGCTGCTCGCGGCCGCGACGTATCTGTAGCCGGGCTCTACTGCTCAACATCTGGCGCCGCGCGCTGGCCGCCGAAATCACGGCGCTGCTCGCTGC
>DATHOI010000774.1:0-2652 GCA_035485095.1 Polyangiaceae bacterium
TGCCGGTGCACCCAGCCCGAGCGCGCTCGAGCCGCTGGCCCCGAGCGCGTCGAGCGCTTCAAAGGCCCGAAAGCTTGCGGGCGAGAGTCGCACGGAGCACACCGTACGCGCCACTTGCCTCGGCGCTGCTTCGAATGCGCGAGCCCGCGTCAGGAGACACGAAGCGCGCGTACAACTCCGACCAAGGCAACCCCTCGACCGCTTGGGCCGCGCGCAGTGCGCCGCCCAGCGCTGACGAGTTGGCCACCGAGAGCGTGCAGATTTCGGCCTCGAAGACGTCCGCCAACACCTGCAGGATGCCTCGATTCTTGGCGGCGCCACCGGTGACGCGCACCACGCGCGGCCGCTCGCCGATCCAGTCCGAGTGGCGTTGCATGGACAACACCTGCGTCTCGACCACGGCGCGCGCGCACGCTGCAGCGTCTTTGAATGAGCAAAATTCAGGGCTGCCCTCCAGCTCGACGCGCGGCTCGAGGACCTTGGGCGTCATTTCCGGCACGAAATACGGGAGCATGAAATTGCCGGCATTCCCGGGCTTGGTTTGCTCCAAAATGGCTCGTTCGAACTCTGGCCAGGAGAGCGCGACGCGCTTTCTCACTTCTTCACGAGCGAGTGAGCCGTTCGCAAAACAGATCAGGCACATGAAGCCACCCGCGGGATTGCCGAACACGTGCCCATAGCCGTTGGGATCCGTGCGCGGTTCGCGCATCGCCGCGAACACGGTGTCGCTCGTGCCCAAGCTGACGACGGCAGTGCCCGGCTCCGTCGCGCCCATGCCAACCAAGCTGCTCGGATTGTCGCCCGTGAAAGCAATGACGGGTGTCTGCGACGCAAAGCCGTACTTCTCGACGAAGTAGGGCGCGAGCTCGCCAATGCGCGTCCCCGAGGGCACCGGTGCGCGGAGCCTTCGGGCGAGCTCGGGCGCGGTCGCTTCGAGCAACGCCGGGCTCCAGGCACCCGCGCGCAGATCGAGCAGATTCATGCCCGCGCCGTCACCGTGATCGATCGGCGCGGAGGCGCCGATCAAAATCGAAGCGATGAACGAGCTCACCAGCGCTACCTCTTGGGTTTTGGCGTAGGAGTCCGGTTCGGTCTTCCAGAATTTCCGGATCTGCGGCCCCGTGAAGCGCTCGATGGCGCGCGAGCCTGTTAGCGTTACCACATTGGCGTCACCGCCGAGCGCGGCGGCGATTTCTGCGCATTCGGTGCTGGTCGAGCTGTCCATCCAAATGGGCGCGCTCGCGCGACTGAGCAGCGGACGAATTTGTTCGACCAGCGGCCGAGCGCTCGACCAACGGGGGGCATCACTGATGCGGGTCTTCAGATACACCGAGCCATGTTGCTGACCCGCGCCGCTCACGCCCCGCACACGACCGAGATCGAAGCCGCTCGCCTTGACCTTTTCGAGCAGACGATCGATGGCCGCAACCCAGAGCAGAGGATCGGCGTGCTTGAGTCGCGGATCAGGGTCGAGCAAAAAGCCACTCGGCGAGTGATACTCGGGCAGCGCACTGCCGAAGTTCAAGCTCTCCTCGAGCACGACCTCACCGGACTCGGTGTCCACAGCCAGCGCGGAGAGACTCTGCGTGCTCGAATCCAGACCCAAAAAAATTCCCATCCGGTACTTCCTTCGAGCCGCAGGTTACCAGAAGCGCGGGGAAAATCGCAGCGCGCTCCTCAAATGCGCGCCTTGCGCACGCCGCCAAATTCCGCCCCGGCAGCGCGACGCACGCGCCGCCCGCCGGGACATCACTAGAGCGCGCGGCTCAGTTCGTTGCTTCGCAGCGCAACGTGCTTTCGTTGCAGTGGCTGCCGTTCGGGCAGCGCTTGCCCTGCCCGCATTCCGCCGCCGTGCCCGAGCCGGCGCTGCTCGAGCCGCCCGCACTCGAGCCGGCGCTCTCTGCACCCGTCTCCTGCAACGCTTGCTCGATCAGCGCGTGGAACGCGTCTGCGCGAGTGTAGATATTTTCCGAATCCGGCCCGTTGCAGTTGGGGCCACCGCGGGACACGATGCCCACGACTCGCCCCTTCGAATCGAGTGCTGGCCCGCCCGAGTCACCGTTGCAGCTCAGCACGCCCACGATAAACTCCGTGTTGGACTCGGTGTGGATGGCAACGTTACTGCGGGTCATTTTCTTGCCCGCATCTGCGTTGTCGCCACGTTTGCCGAAGCCCACACCGCGCACCGTTTTGACGCCTGTGAGCGAACCGAGCGAAAGCGGGGTGACGCCCGTGACGGGCCGGTCCAGCTCGATCAAGGCCATGTCATGGTCGCACAACACGTCGCTGTCCGGCGTGATCACGCGCTGGCCGATGGCGACCGCGCGCGCGGTCTTGATGTCGTTGCCGACCAAGATCGTGAAGCTGTCAGCGGCGCGCTCGCCCGTGATCTGCGCGCCGCTCGCGGGACAATCTACCTCTTCACTGGTGTCGCTCACGCAGTGGCGCGCCGTGAGCACCAAGCGCGGGCCGATCAAGCTCCCGGTACACAGCGCTTCGCCACCGATGTCGATCGCGACGACTGCTAGATCCTTGGTGTCGCTCTTACCGCCGACGATCGCGTTTTCTGCAGACGCGGTGTCATCACCCGAGTCCGGCGCGCCGGACGAGCAGGCAGCGAGAGAAACCAAAGCCAAAACTGAGACCCCCTTG
>DATHOI010000775.1:0-2861 GCA_035485095.1 Polyangiaceae bacterium
GTGTTGTTGCTGCGGTCGAGCGAAGCGACGTGCCAACGCCTTGCGAATCTCGCCGGCCAAAATTGGGTCAGTGCTCTCGAGGCGCGCGGCGATCTGCTCGGCCTGTGAAGTCTCGAAGCGTGCAATCTGCCGCGCGGCTGAGATCCTCGCGGTGTGATCGACCGTGAGCGTGGCTGGGCCGATCTCAATCGGCGGGAGCTTCTCCCCGTCGGGGCCGGAAACTCGAATTCGCGCGGGGCGCGAGAATGGGGCGTCTCTCACATCATCATCGAAGGACATTTTCTTGGGTCTCAGTGCGCCGCCGTCGATCAGCTCGCGCCGAAGCGCCTCGTTGAGGAGCGGGGTGCGCTCGACAGCGCGTCGCTCCGTGTATTGGCTCATTTGTAGATCTCAGTTTGTGAAAAGCGCCGACGAGCAGACCAACGAGACCCGCTCGTTACTCGGTTCGTCCGACGCAAGTTGATAGGGCTACGGCTCCCCTCGAACGGAGCACGACCGAGGGGAGCCACAGCGGGCGCATTGGTCGCAATCGAACACCCGGAAAGAAAAGAACAGGTGTGCGATCGAGCGCTGGACGACTTCCCAGCACTGTGCGTTTTGACGCCGCACGGTCGACCAAAACTCATGGAATCAGCCTCCGTGGTTCGCGAGTCGAAGCTTCAAGATGGAATCGGCTGTGCCATTGAAGGCCTGCTCATGATTGGACAGAGAGCGAAGGGTCAAAATCCTCTCAGTCAGGGTCCGTCCGACCGGCTTCGGGTCCGCCTGAGGATTCACGATGATGTGAGGCGGGAAAACTGGGACGCGCTCCAAACAGGCGCGCTCCATCGACATGACGTGAAGGTGCGCTGACTTCCCATCCGCGAAATCGACGCGGAGCAAGAAGCGACCTGGCTCATCTTCGGGGAATGTGATCGTGGTGCCGTCGATCGTTGGAACGATGCCACCGGGTGCGTCGAGCAGCGTGACCAGACTAATGTTCGGCGACGCGCTGATCTCGAGTTCGGAGCCCGCGAAGACCTCTCGCGTGACCTTGCCACTTGGTGGAATTTCGACGGTCATACTGTGTGCGCTGGTTGTGATGCTGTGCATGGTTTGTTGCCTTTCAGGCCGCGGACGGCGGCTCTGGATCAAGTTCGTCGAGCTGCCTTCCGAGCTCGAGATCGGGGAAATTTTTTCTGATGTGTGCACGCTCGATCGCGTTTGTTGAATCGCGGTACCGGCGATACGTCGCCACTGCCGCAGCGTGTCGCTCGACGGCGGAGTCCGGCATCGCCGCGAGCGCAGCGCGCTTGCTCGCGCGCGCGGCGTCGGTCTCTGCAGTGTGCTGTGCATCACGGGAGCGCGTGAATACGTTCCCGAGCGTCGCGGCAACGGGAGCAGGAGCGGCTGACGGTGCGCCCATTCCGATCGCTGCGAGTCTCGCCTCGGAAACTCCGAGTCCCCGCAGCCTGCTTCTCATGTCGCTCATGTGAGCTCCTTTCGCGCGCGTGCACGCGCTGTCTCTTGTGATTTGGTGGACTGTTCGGCGACGAGCTGCGCCGCGCGCTTCTCCACCGCTGCATCGAGCTCTGCGGCCTCGCGCTGGGCAACACGCTTCGCGTCGATCTCACGCTGCGGCGGACCCTTCGCCCAAGCTCGCCGCCCAGCGAACAGACGAGCGGCGCCGCGCTCAGCCGCCAACTCTGCGGACCGCTCGCTCATCATTCTCCCCGCAGCTCTCCCGTCTGACTTTCGGAGCTCGACGAGTCGATCACCGAACGTCGTCGGTGGCGGTTCGATGTCGTAGCCTGCAGTCCACGCGAGCGAGGCGGCTGCTTGCCAAGCGATGGCGCCCGCGACGTCCGCGACAAGCGCGTGTTTGATCCGTCTGCTCAGCGGGTGTTCCGCCGGCAGTGTCGTCCACAAATCCTTCATCTTCTTCTTCACTCCTGGGTGTTATCGCCCCGAGACTTCGTTTCGAATGTTTGGGTAAGTTCCGCCTTCGATCTCAGCCGCCTGCGCGGTCAATACGCACGCGACGTAGTCGTCGGAAATTCCGCGCGATCCGCCAAACGTAAGACTACCCGCAGGGGTGATCTTCTCCTCGAAGCCAAGAAGCTCTTTTTTGAGGCGATCGTGCTGCGGGAAGATGATGGTTCCTTCAGCGAGTTTGCGGCGAAGCGCAGTTACAATCTGTGTCTTCAGCCCGGTGTCGCCTCCGGTCCACGTGTGCTCGTGAAATGAGATGCCGCGCTGCTGAAACAACGATTTTAGAGCGAAACTTTCTCTTTGATCACTGTGCACCGAAGAGATCCCGTGCTGCTTCGCCAGATTCGCGACTCGCTCGACGATCTGGTCCGCGCCCACTTGGTCGTAGAATCGACCTTCCACGCCGTCGATCTGCTCGACGAGCATGATGATCCGCTGACGACTGATCTCGACTTCGTTCCACGTGCCGTCCGGCTGTTGCACGCGCCATGGTTCGTCGACGTAGCGCTGCGCTTGCATCGGAAATCCGTGCGGCGTTGGTACTAGGTACGTCTCGAGCCGTCGCCCGCTGACCGCGCCGAACGGGATCTCGATTCGTTCGCGAATCCACACGATCCGCATCCAACACCAGCTGTCTTTTTTGCCTGAACTCGGATCCAATACGAGGACCTGCCTCCCGGTTCGATCGAACAGTGGCGGCACCCGAAACGCACGCTCGACCAGCTCGGCGGGGAATGCCGCGAGTCGCGCCGCCTGCGGCTGAGCCGCATATTCTCTGGCCCAAATTCTTGGATCCGTCTCAAGCGAAAGGGTGTGCTCGCGGGTGATGGCCGGATTACACGTCCACGTCTCGCCGAAGCACGTGATCTGCTCGGCCGTCTCGCCGCGCG
>DATHOI010000776.1:0-22497 GCA_035485095.1 Polyangiaceae bacterium
GCGAGTTCTTCCACGACGTGCGCCCCGCCACGACGCTCGTCGAGGTCAAGCGCCTGGTCGACCCGGCGATGCTGGTCGAGATCGAAGCCGAAGCGTTCGTCGACACCTGAGGCGCGGAGTCGCGCCGGGCTAGGTGTGAACGCCCGGCGCTTCTTGACCGGTCTCGTTTACGTACTCGGAGTAACCGCCGCCATACTTGCGGACGCCGTCCGTGCTGACCTCGAGCACGCGATTGGACAGCGCGCGCAAGAAATGGCGATCGTGGGAGACGAAGAGCATCGTGCCTTCGTAGCCAGCGAGCGCTTCGATCAACATCTCCTTCGTGCCAATGTCGAGATGGTTGGTCGGTTCGTCGAGGACCAAAAAATTCGGCGGGTCATACAGCATTTGGGCGAGCACTAGGCGCGCCTTCTCGCCACCGGAAAGAATGCGGCACGGCTTTTCGATGTCGTCTCCCGAGAAGCCGAACACGCCCCCGAGCGTGCGCAAGGACCCGATCGAGGCGTGCGGAAATTTGCCGACCAACGTGTCCCACACGGTTTCGTCGGGCTTCAGCACTTCCATCGAATGCTGCGCGAAATAGCCGAGCTTCACGCTGTTGCCGACGGTAACGCGACCGTGGTCGGCTTCGGCAGCGCCTGCGATCAGCTTCAGGAGTGTGGATTTGCCGGCGCCGTTCACGCCCATCACACACCAGCGCTCGGTACGGCGAATCAAGAGATCGAGACCGTCGTAAATGACGCGCTTGCCGTAGGCCTTCTTTACTGCGTCGAGGCTCGCTACGTCGTCCCCCGAACGTGGTGCCTTCTGAAAGTCGAAGCTCAGCTTTTCACGCCGGCGCGGGGGCTCCACGCGCTCGATCTTGTCGATCTTCTTGACCCGCGACTGCACCTGAGCCGCGTGACTGGCACGCGCCTTGAAGCGAGCAATGAACGCCTCTTCTTTGGCCAGCATGGCTTGCTGGCGATCGAAGGCGCTGGCCGCTTGCGCGTCGAGCATCGCGCGCTGCTGTTGGTAAAACTCGTAGTTCCCCGTGAAAATCGTCAGCTCACCCGCCTCGATCTCTACGATCTTGGTCACGATGCGGTTCATGAACTCGCGATCATGCGAGGTCATGATCAGCGCGCCCTCGAAGGCCTTGAGAAAGCCCTCGAGCCACAAGATCGATTCAAGATCCAAATGGTTGGTCGGCTCGTCGAGCAACATCGCGTCGGGGCGCATCAGCAAAATTCGCGCGAGCGCGACGCGCATCTTCCAGCCGCCGGAGAGCGTGCCCACGTCGGAGTCCATAACCTCCTGGGCGAAGCCGAGGCCCGCCAAAATCTCGCGGGCTTTGGCATCGAGAGCGTAGCCGCCGAGCTCTTCGAAGCGGGCCTGAACCTCGCCGAACTCCTCGATCAGCCGTTCCATCTGCTCGGCGAGCGCCGGATCGGCGAGCTTTTCTTCCAGCTCGCGCAGCCGCGCGGCGACGGCCGATACGGGACCCGCGCCGTCGAGCGTGGCGGCGACCACGCTCTGACCGCTCATCTCGCCCACGTCCTGGCTGAAGTAGCCGATGGTCGTGCCGCGATCGATCGCAACCTGGCCACCGTCCGGCGCTTCCTCTTTGACGATCAAGCGGAAGATGGTCGATTTGCCGGAGCCGTTCGGTCCGACCAGCCCAACCTTCTCGCCCTTGAATACTGCGCACGACGCGTCCATGAACAAAACGCGACGCCCGTGTTGCTTCGTGACTGAATCGAGCCGGATCACGCGCGCGGATTAGCACGGGACGCCGAAAAGCGCCAAAGTCGCGGGACTTAGGCGGCGCCCTGGCTTCGCTCGGGAGCGCCGGCCTCCGCACTGAAGCGCGCCACGCTCGCCCACAACGCCGCAAACTCGATCGGCCCAAACGGCGAGAAGCTCGGGATCCAATCGCCCGTCGCGGCGGCTTCGGTCGAGAGCCCGAATTGACCGACAACGTCGAGGTGATCGGCCTCTGCGAAATACAGAACCGGACCCCAAACTTGAGACAGCGTCGGGACTAGGCCGTCACTGTCGGCGCGGCTCGGCAGAGCCTGCGCGCGCTGCACCAGCGCGGATCGTTGTGACTCCGAGAGCGCCGGGTTGCCGAGAGCGCCGCGCCGCGCAATGCGATGCAACAGCGCGTACATCGGGAACATGAGCTGCGCGTACAAGTCCCGCAGCGAGCGCCAAGCATTGCGAAAGCTGGGCGGCGTGGCCCGCGCGACCACCGACGCGTAGGCGAGCTTCGGATCTGCGGTGCACGCATTCAACAGATCACAGCCCGCCGGCGTGAGCTGAAACAGCAGCGCTTCGTCGTCGACAACCGCCCTGAGAAATGCGACGAGCTCGAGGCGGCGAGACTCGGACAAATCATGCAAGAGCTTGTCGTACAGCTCGTCGAAAGCTCCGTGGCGCTTGCGGCGCGGGTCGCGCAGACGCACCGCGCGGTAGCCGAGCCACAACATCCATTTCAAGGGCATGCGCCCGCGCTCCAGCATGAAGATCAAGTAGCGCCCCAACGTCCGGATCAGGAAACGCCCGAGCGGCCGCGTAAAATACGTCGCTACGGGCGTGCCGTAGTGCGGTGAGCACACCGTAACGAGCGTTCGAATGCGCTCGTAAGCATCGAATTTCAGCGTCGAAGGCAGCGACGCGCCGGGGGAAATTGCCACTCGCGCGTCGAGCCCACCCGTCGAGTGGCCGATCAAGTGAATCGGTCCGTCGTCTTTGCCGGCCACCCGAGCCAACGTCTCGAGCACGCGCGCCGCGCGGTGGCGGATCGATGCCATCGGCAGCGTGGGCACCTCGGTCACTTCGACCTGTAGCCCGAGCGCTTCGAAATTTTCTTCGATCGCTTCACGCACACCGCTGAAATAGCTGATGTCACCAAGCTTTCCGAACCCGAAGAAACCTGGAATCAGGAGCACGTGATGCGTCGGGTCCACGCTTCGAGCTTATAGCAGCACCTTGGCGTGTGCTTCCGGATCGAAGTCGCTCGCCTTCATCTTCTGACCACCGAGGTAAGCCCTGGCAGCCTGGAACGCTTGCTTCATCCCGTGCGCGCCCGATTTATCCCAATATTCGGCGTCGAAGGGCGTGAAACGCAGCAGCACGAGCTCCGGGTCGCTCTGACCGTCGAACCAGACGCGATACGCCTCTTTCCAGATTTCGTCGACCTTGGCGCGGTCCGCGACCAGCTCCACGTGGCCGTTCATAGTCACGAATCGCTGCGAGCTCTGGAGCGAAACCAGCGCCCGTGAGTCCTCGCGTACCTCCAGCACCTTCGTCGAGTCGACCCCGCTGATGAACCAAAGCGTACCGTCGTCGCCGACGTCGGCAACGGCCATTGGCCGCCCATGCAGCTCACCCGTGGTACGAGCTCGCGTGATCAGCGTTGCAGTATCGAACTCGTGCAAGAGCTCGAAAAAATGCTGCTCAGCGCTGGGCACGCTACCCGCCGAGGCGTAGTTCTCGGGGACTTGATTGGTTTGGGCCATGCCGACTGGCCTGCAACCAGCATGCCCAGCGGGCTACCCGGAATTTCCGGCACAGCTCCGCTGCGAGCCGTGAGGCGCACGTGCGCCATCGCCTCACCGTGGCAAGTTCGTGTGGGTCTCGGCTGCCGAAGAGCAGCTCGAGTGCACCAGTGCAGCCAGGCCTGGGGTCGCTCGGACGGGTGCTCGGGCCCGTTCAGGCGAGGTTCACTTCGTGGCCAACGCGTGCGCAGCCCACGGCAACCGTCACACTGCAGGCCTCACGACGACCACGGGTTGGCCCGGAGCGATCGCTTTGCCTTCGCTCGCGACGACTTCGACGACGCTGCCAGCGATCGGCGATTCGACGGCGATTTCCATCTTCATCGACTCGACGATGGCGAGCACCTGCCCTTTTTCGACGCGCTGTCCGGCACTAACCAGCACCTTCCAAATGCTACCCGGGACGCTGCTCTCGACGATCTGCGCTCCCGCCCACTCGGGCCGCGCGACGGCGTCAGGCAGAGCCTCACTTTGCTCGACACTGAAGTTGAGCTGGCCCGAGTCCAGCCAACGCTGCCGCTCTTCAGCGAACGCGCCACGCTGCAGACTACGGAAGGCGGCGATCGATTCGGCTTCCTGCGCCAGAAAGCGGCGATAGTCCGCCAAGCGAAAGCGTTGTTCTTCGATCTTCAATTCCAACCGACCGTGCGGAAACGCCTCGCGCATCTCCAAGAGCTCGGCCGCGTCTACCGGGTAGAATCGAATTTGATCGAAGAAGCGAAGTAGCCAAGGCGTGCCGGATTGAAACTGCTTCGTGGTCTTGAAGCGGTTGTAGACCTGCACGGTGCGCCCCACGAATTGGTAACCACCTGGGCCCTCCATGCCATAGATGCACAGGTACGCGCCGCCGATGCCGACCGCATTCTCCGGTGTCCAGGTGCGCGCGGGGTTGTACTTCGTAGTCACCAGGCGCTGCCGCGGGTCGAGCGGGGTCGCGACTGGCGCGCCCAAGTACACGTCACCGAGCCCAAGTACCAAGTAGCTCGCGTTGAAGACGATATCCTTCACGGCTTGCGTGTCGGGCAGCCCGTTGATGCGACGAATGAATTCGATATTGCTCGGCGTCCACGGCGCGTCCTTGCGCACGATCTGCGCATATTTTTCGATCGCCAAGCGCGTCTGCGGGTCGTCCCAAGACAACGGCATGTGCACGATACGCGTCGGCACGTCGATCGCGTCGACCGACGGCAGCTCCGGCTCGGCGCGCGACAGCACGTCGAGCAGCCGCGCAAAGCCGAGCTTTTGGCTATCGAAGTGGATCTGCAGCGAGCGGATACCTGGCGTCAAATCCACGATGCCGGGCAGCCGTTCCCGCCGGAGCCAGTCCATCAGCGCGTGCACGCGGAAGCGCAGCTCCAAGTCGAGCACGGCTTCTCCGTACTCGACGAGCAGAAATTCGTCCCCGGACGGGCGGTAGACCACACGCGGTGTCTCTCGCTGTGCCGGCACACGACGCACCACGGCATCCGTGACGGGCACTGCGGGCAGCGTCCGTAATGGCGCGCCTTTGCGCGTGGCAACCACTCGGTCCTGCTCCGTCGCGGCGAGCTCCGCCGCAGCCCGGGCCACCGGGACGAAGCGCACACGGTTTCCGGGCCGCAGCTGCCCAACCTTCCACAGCTCGGCACGCACGATCGTGGCAGGGCACACGAAGCCGCCCAAGCTCGGTCCGTCAGGGCCGAGGATGATCGGCATGTCGCCCGTGAAGTCGACGGTTCCGAACGCGTACGCGTTGTCGTGAATGTTCGAGGGATGGAGGCCGGCTTCACCGCCATCGGCGCGTGCCCATTCGGGACGCGGTCCGATCAAGCGCACGCCCGTGCGTGCGGAGTTGTAATGAACTTCGAAATCACTCGCAAAAAAGCGCTCGATATCGGCGCTGGTGAAGAAATCCGGCGCGCCGTGCGGACCGTATAAAACCCCGATTTCCCAGCGTTCTGTCAGCGCTGGTGCCAAGTGCGGCTCGAGCGCCGCGGGCTCGCCGTCGACGTTGCCGGCCGTCAGCAAGCGCAACACGTCGCCCTTGCGCAAGGCGCGCCCGACGTGGCCACCGAAGCCGCCCAAGGTGAACGTCGATCGACTGCCCAAATACTCGGGCACGTCGAGACCATGCCGCACGGCCAAGTACGCACGGCAGCCGGCGCCGCGGATCGCGCCCAAGCTGAGGGTTTGACCCGCGCGCACCGCGAGCGGCCGGAAATACTCGACTGGCACGCCATCGAGATCAGCCACCATCTCCGCGCCGGTGAGCGCAATGACCGTGTCGATGGCAAAGCGCAACGTGGGGCCGGATACCGTGAGCTCGAGCGCAGGGGCGCCGGCATCATTACCCACGGTGCGGTTGGCAAGCCGGAAGCTCAGGTCATCCATCGGCCCGGAGGGTGGGATGCCGACGTCCCAGTAGCCCAGCCGACCGGGATAGTCGTGAATGGTGCTCAGCGTGCCGGGCGCGAGCACCTCGACGGTCGGGCTCGTGTAGCTCAGCGTTCCAAGGTACGCCGTGGTCGTGCGCCCCTCACGAAAGACGTCCGTTGCCAGCACTTGCGCGACATACTCGAGGTTCGTCTCCGTGCCGGCGATCCGGGTATTTGCCAGCGCTTTTCGCAACTTTTCGAGCGCGGCGTCACGGTTACCAGCGTGCGCCATCACTTTTGCGATCATCGGATCGTAGTAGCCGCTGATCTCCGTGCCGCGTTCGACGAACGAGTCGACGCGCACTCCCTCCGGAAACGACACCTCCGTCAGCACGCCGGGGCTCGGCTTGAAACCACGCGCTGGGTCCTCGGCATACACGCGCACTTCGACCGCGTGACCGCGAGCTTCGGGCACCGGGCTAAGCGGCACCGTCTCACCCGCCGCTAGCCGCACCATCCACTCCACGAGATCCACGCCCGTGACCAACTCGGTCACGCCGTGCTCGACTTGCAACCGTGTATTGACCTCTAGAAAGTAGAACTCTTCGCGATCGTCATCGTAGACGAACTCGACGGTGCCCGCCGAGCGATAGCTCACCGACTCTCCGATGCGCACCGCGGCGGCATGAAGTGCCGCGCGTACCTCCGGCCGCAAGCGCGGCGCCGGGGTCTCCTCGATCACTTTTTGGTGCCGGCGCTGGGCGGAGCAATCTCGCTCTCCGAGCGCGATCACTCGACCGCGACCGTCACCGAAGAGCTGCACCTCGATGTGCCGAGCGCGCTCCACGAAGCGCTCCAAAAACACGCCCCCTTCACCGAAGTTTTTCTGCGCAAGCGAGCGCACTGACTCGTAAATCTCGCGTATTTTTGCGGCATCACGGCATACCTGCATGCCGATGCCGCCGCCGCCCGCAGTGCTCTTGAGCATCACCGGGTAGCCGACCGCGTCCGCCGCTGACACGGCGACCGACACGTCGTCGAGCAGCGGGGTCCCAGCGAGCAGAGGGACACCCAAGCCTTGCACCAACTCACGCGCCGTGTGCTTGACGCCGAAGCGCCGCATCTGCTCAGGCGTCGGGCCGATGAAGGTAATGCCACGAGCTTCAGCCGACTCGGCAAACGCCGCGTTCTCGCTCAGGAAACCGTAGCCGGGGAAGATGGCCTGTGCTCGAGTTTGCTCGGCCGCGTTCAGAATTGCGTCGCGGTTGAGGTAGCTCGCCGAGGCTGCAGCTGGGCCGACACAAACGCTCTCGTCGGCTTCGAGTACATGGAGACAATGACGATCAGCTTCCGAGTATATCGCGACTGAAGCGACACCGAGCCGCTTCAACGTGCGGATCACCCGGCAAGCGATCTCGCCGCGGTTGGCGATCAGAACTTTGTGAAACATGACTCACCAAACCAAGATCCGCACCGGCGTCGGATTGTAGCCGTTGCACGGATTGTTGAGCTGCGGGCAATTGGAGATCAGCACGATTACGTCGCTTTCAGCCCGCATTTCCACGTACCTTCCGGGCGCGGAGATGCCATCGTCGAAATCCAAGCCACCTTCAGGCGTCACGGGAACGTTCATGAAAAAATTGATGTTGGCGGTCAAATCACGCTTGCTGAGCTCCGGCCGGCGCTGCTGAATTTCGAGTAAGAAGTTGTCACGGCAACTGTGCATGTACTTCTTCTCGAGCGCATAGCGGACTTGGTTGGACTCGGCCGCACACGCGCCGCCCAGCGTGTCATGGCGGCCGCAGGTATCTGCCACGATATTCAAGAGCACGTTGCCTTCAGTCGAGAGCAGCGCTGAGCCGGTGGTCAAGTACACCGCGCCTTGCGCGCGGATCGTATCGACGGCGCTATAGCGTTCCGAAGGATCCGCCGCGCTGAAGAACAGCGTATCGACGGCCTGGTTCCCTTCCAGATCGACGATGCGCAAGGTTTGCCCGCGCTGAACGACGTGACTGTAGCCGAGCCCTGAACCGAGCACGGTGTCCAAGCTGGCGAGTTTCGGATCGAGGGAGCTTTCACGGAGCGCCATGCGTCATCCAATCAACTGAAGTAAGCGTCGGTGAGCAGAAAGCCGCGCTCGTTTTCGGGGCACGACTTCTTGCAGGCGTCGTCCGCGGCAACTGGGCCCGCCAAACGCACGCCAACTTCTACGGATTTTGCCGTGTATTTCGGGGCTGGGTCGAGCGGATGCGGTGTATTGGACAGCACGACGAGCGTGTTCATTTCGGCGCGTAGCTCGACCAGTGAACCTGGTTTGGAGTGCTCAGGCACCCAGCTCAGCTCACCTGCCGCGTTCGGCACCACCTTGGTGAAGAAGTTCACGCTAGCTCCGAAGTCACGCTTGCCGAGCCCGTACTTGCCGAGCTCGACGAGCAGGTTGTCGCGGCTGTTTCGGTACCAGTCGTTGCGTAGCACCTGATACGAGCCTTCACCGTACTTCTGCACGCTGAGCGCCGCGTTCGCGACGCCCGTGATCGTGTCGTGCCAGCCGCAGGTATCGGTAACGACCGAGCACAGCACGCGACCCATATCGGAGTAAAGCACATAGCCGGCGGTGAGGCGCACGATGTGTTGCGCCTTCAGCGTGTCCGGCATGTTGTAGCGCTCGAGCGGCTGATCCGCGTTGTACAGAAGCGCCGACACCGCGGCTCCGCCTTCGAGATCGGTCAGACGCAGCACTTGCCCGCGCTTCAGGACGCGCGAGTACATTTGGCCGCCGCGCAGCGGCTCCTGGATGAGCCAGTCTTCACTTTTGTCAGACATGCAAAAGTTCTCCGTCTTCATTCAGCGGCGAGTCGCAGCGATGAATCAAGTCCTCGAGCCGCTTCTTCGTGGCCAGAAAATGCCCCGAAAGAAACTGCTCCGTCGAGCGCGGCCTCGCCACCGGCACGTCGATGATCTCCAAAATTCGCCCAGGGCGCGCGCCGAGGACGACGATCCGATCCGATAGATAGATGGCTTCTTCCAGATCGTGAGTGATGAACAGCACCGTGACATCTGCGGCTTGCCAGATGCGAAGCAGGTGATTTTGCATGCTGGCGCGCGTTTGCGCGTCGAGCGCGCCGAAGGGTTCGTCCATCAACAGAATGCGCGGATCATTGGCTAGAGCACGCGCGATCGCGACGCGCTGCTTCATTCCACCGGAGAGTTGCGCCGGATAGAGGTCGGCAAAATCTGCCAGACCCACGAGCTTCAGCCATTCATCGGCAGCTTTGTTCGCCTTGTCATTGCGCATGCCCTTCATCTTCGGGCCGAAGAGCACATTTTTTCGCACGGTGAGCCAGGGGAAGAGCGTGTAGTTCTGGAACACCATGCCGCGATCGGCGCCCGGCCCGGTCACTGGGATGCCGTCCACTGCGACGGTGCCCGAACTCGGGTCCTCGAGCCCCGCGACGATGCGAATCAACGTCGATTTGCCGCAGCCCGAGGGGCCAATCACGCTGATGAACTCGCGCTGCCGCACTTTGAAATTCACGTCCGAAAGCGCCACGAGCGGGCCGTCCGTGCTATCGAACTCGCGCCCGAGGTGCTCGATGCTGAGCACGACCTTGCGCTTTTGCACCTCGGCGAAATACTCCGCGACTTCCGGAGGATGATCCAGATAACTGGGAAGCGCGATGCTGTCGTCAAACATGAGTCTGTCACTCGCGAGAGCAAGAAAGCCGCTCCGCGTTCGGTGGTGAGTTAGGTTCTGACCAACGCGCGTTGCGGCATGGCGCGACGCATGGCGCGCATCATGCGCACGAGCCCGGTCTGGCCAGTTTCCCAGGGGAACAAGTAACGCGCGAGCACGGCCAAGAACTGATCGATGCACAGACCCACGACGCCGATGATCACGATTGCCGCGTACACGTTGTCGAAATGCCGGTAGCGCTGCTGTTGATAGATGAACGCGCTCAAGCCGGACTTTTCACCGATCAGCTCGGCCACGACTAGGTACGTCCAGGCCCAGCCAATCAAGATGCGCATGTCGCGATACAAGCCCGGGAGCGCGCCTGGCACCACGACGTGCCAGACCAACTGGCGCTTGTTGGCGCCCAGAGTTTGCGCAGCGTGGAGCAGCGAAGCGTCCACCGCGCGGGTCGTGTTCGACACGATGAGCACCATTTGAAAAAACGTGCCGATGAAGATGATCGCGATCTTCGGTTCGTCAGCCAAACCGAGCATCGTGACCATCAGCGCGCCGAAGACGGGAGCCGGCATGTAGCGCACGAAGTCCACGAACGGCTCGAACAAGCGAGCGAAGAACGGGAAGGTGCCGCACAAGACGCCCAGGGGAACGCCGAACAGCGCCGACCAGAAGAAACCCCAAAAAATCACCTTGCAGCTCTGCAGTAGGCTCTCGTGAAGCCACGCATCACCCGTTCGCTCGGGCGCCGTGGTGAAGGCGGTGTACATCGCCCGTGCCACCTCGTGTGGAGCTTGCAGGTAGATCGGGTTCACGCGCTTGCCTTCCGCGAGCTTGGCGTGCGCGGCGGAGAGCTCGCGGTTCCTCATGACGAACACGTCCAGATCGATCGTGTCGCCCTCCGCAACGTAGCTGTATTCGCCGGGGACTTTCACGTCCCCGGCGCTCGAGACCAAGACTTGCGGGTGCCAGATGAACGGCACGTAACTGACCGCGCACCAGCTCAGAAACGGCAGAGCAAACGCCAGCACTCCCACCCAAAATCGCGCCCGCGCATCGAGCGGTTTCCGCACCCCGAGTAAGCGAGCCAATGGCTCGCCCGTGGCCGCGATCTTGGAGGGTTTGCTCATGGCATCACTTGGCTTTCCCGAGCGCCTCGACGAAGCTCGGGTCGAAGTAGTCGTCGACCTTTTGCGGCACCTTGTACACGGTGTTCTTGACGTTGAAGTCGTCGACGATGGTGCTCGAGCCGAAGATCGAGTCGAAGCCGTCGGCTTTCTTGTAGTGCTTCAGATTCTCCGCCAGATTCAAGAGGTGCGTCCCCTTCATCAGCGGCTTGTACTGCTCCGGGGTGAGACCCACGCGCGCGCTCATGATCTTCGCGGCTTCGTCGAGGTTCTTCGGATCGGCGATGAAATCCGTGACCCGGAACCAGGTCTTCACGACCTTGGCCCAGTCGTCCTTGTGCTCCGCCAGGCTGCGCGGGTTCACACACAACAGATCGTAAATTAGACCTGGGACGTTGGCGCTCGTGAAAATCGGGGTCGAGCCGGGCAGCTCTTTCAGCGCGTTGCCGCTGTTCGGCTGCCATGCGGCGATCGCGTCCACGGTGCCGGACTTCAAGGATTGCGGCGTTTGATCGGTAGGCACGTTCACGATCTGCACGTCTTTGTCCGTCATATGTGCGGCTTTGAGCGCGTTCATCAGCAACAAGTGATCGACGAACCCGACTTCGACGCCGATCTTTTTGCCCTTGAGTTGCTCCACCTTTTTGATGCCGGGCTTGGCCACGATCATGTCGTTGCCGTCCGAGTAGTCGTTGGCGACGATGCACGTGCTCTTGCCACCGCTGCTGCCAGTGACGAGCGCATCGCCATTCGTGACCGCGACCGCGTCCACCTTGCCCGCGGAGTACGCTTCCATCGAAGGCGCGTACTCGAACCACTTGAAGTCGACGTCGACGCCCGCCTCTTTGAACCAACCTTTTTGAATTGCGATTTCCCAGGCGACCCAACCCGGCCAGTCGCTATAGGCGATGCGCAGCTGTCCAGGCTTCGCGGGTGCATCAGCGGATCCAGCGGGCGCGGCTCCACTCGCCATCGGAGCGGCGCTGCCACTCGCGGCGGGCGCAGCACTAGCCGCGGCAGGCGCAGCGGACGCGCTCTCCGTTGGAGCTGGAGGCGGCTCGGATTTACTACAGGCGGCGACGCTAGCGAGGCTTAGACCGAGAACGCTGAACGCACGAGAAGCAACGGGGAATCGACGGGAAAGTGCCATATGAAGACCTCATCTGTGAGGGGCGTGTAGTGGTAGAGTCCGCCTGTTCATGTTGCCGGTAGATGTCGGGGACACTTCAAACCAAAGCGCAACACATGCTCTGCCATCGGCGGCGCCGTAGCGCGCATTTTCGTCACTGATCGACGAGGGGCGCGTAGTCATCCAGCGTGCTGCAGTGTGCGCCGCGCGATGCGAGCGCGCGCCCTTGCCAACGCGCGCCGAAACGTCGCCAAGCTCGTCGTCGTCTGCGCAAGCCGAGACGCTCTCGGCTCGATGCGAACAGGGCGAGCGTGCACTTCAGCGTCGCGTGTGCTGTCTACCGAGAGCAACATCGACGCAACGTGAGACGGTGCATCGCAGTGCGACGCGCGCGTCGTCGTGCCGACGACGAATCTCGTTCGTGCAGAGCCCGCGTTGCGGACACTCATCTGCATCGCGTCACGTCACGTCGCGTCGCACGGCGCGAACGCGCTCGTGCGTGCGGCACGTGACGTCGTGAATCGTGATTGCCGGTGCGACGCCCGTCCGCGATCTCACGCTGGCGCTCGAAGCGCGTCGCGCGCACAGCAGCGGCGCGTCGCACAGCGTCGAGATTGATCCGCTCGGGTGCCAATTTCGCGCGCCTCGAGCTGAGCGCACTCGGTGCTTTGCGTGCCGGCGATCTGCGGCCGGCGCCGCTCCGCGGTGGCAGATTGTCACAGACGTACCGGAAAACGCCGGGGTTTACTGATGTAAGTGCACGCGCGTGGCCGCATTGCGACCATATTTGTAGGGGGCTTTCCCCGCGACGCCGCCAGTTCTACAAACTGGCATGGAAATCGCTCTCGCAGGAGCGCGATAGTCGAGAAGTGAAAAACCAAGCATGACCTCCGAACTTACGGCATCGCGCGTCGAACAGCCCAAAGCCACGCGCTGGATTTTGGGAGCAATCGGCGTGCTCGCGCTAGTTGGGGCAGGTCTCTTCGCGCGGAGCAAGCAAGCGGGCAAGAGCGCAGCGACGCCCGCGGGCAGCAGCGCCTCCGACGCGCGCCCTATCCCCGTCGTGATCACGACGGCCGCGCAGCGAGACGTGCCGGTTTATCTCGACGGCCTCGGCAACGCAGTGCCGCTGATCACCGTGACGGTCCGGCCTCAAGTGGACGGCCCGCTTACCGAGGTGGCCTTCAAAGAAGGCCAGTTCGTGAAAAAAGGTGATCTGCTGGCGCGGATCGATCCACGTCCGTTCGCGATTGCGGTGCACCAAGCCCAGGCCGCGTTGGCCCGCGATCAAGCACAGTACAAGAACGCTCAGCTCAACGCCGTGCGTTACACCTCACTTCACGACCAAGGTCTAGCGACGCAAGAGCAGTTGGATGACATGCGAGCGTCCGCCGAGCAATTCGCGGGTACGGACAAGTCCGATCAGGCGCAGATCGAGAGCGCGCAGCTCAACCTCGCCTACACCGAAATTCGCTCACCGGTCGACGGCGTGACGGGCGTACGCCAAGTGGACGTAGGCAACGTGGTGCACGCCACCGACCCGAACGGCATCGTGGTCGTCACTCAGCTCGATCCGATGACCATCATCTTCACGTTGCCGCAAGACAACCTGGCTCAGATCAACAAAGAGATCTCGGCCGGCTTGGACATCGAAGCGTACAGTCGAGATGGCAGCCAATTGCTCGGCAAGGGCAAGCTCACACTGATTGACAACCAGGTGAACGTCGCAACGGCAACCGTGAAGCTGAAGGGCGTTGTCCCGAACCCGGACAAGGCGCTTTGGCCCAACGAATTCGTGCGCGCTCGCTTGGTGCTCGCCGTGCGGAAAGGCGTGCTGGCCCTTCCGGCGCCGGCCGTGCAACGCGGCCCCCAAGGCACCTTCGTGTACGTCGTGAATCCAGATCAGACCGCAGCCCTTCGCACGATCGAGGTCGATACCGTCCAGGACCAGTGGGCGATCATCACCAAGGGCGTCCAACCTGGCGACAAAGTCGTGGTCGAGGGTCAGAACCAGCTTCGCCCTGGCGCCAAGGTTTCGGTTCGTCCCAATACCGGCGGCGGTGGCCATTCGGATTCGGAGGGCGCGCCCGGGTCGCCAGATAGCGTGTCGGAAAATCAAGACGGACTGCCGACTGCATCTGCAGGAGCCGGAGGAGGGGGCGCGGGCAAAAAGCACCACGGAGCTCAGCAGTGAGCAGCATTTCCGAACCGTTCGTGCGCCGGCCTGTGGCGACGACACTGCTCGTGATGGGCATTCTGATCGCGGGCATCGTCGCATTCCGCGCCCTGCCCGTGTCCGCGCTGCCTCAAGTAGACTACCCGACGATCGTCGTTTCGACGTTCATGCCCGGCGCCAGCGGGCAAACCATGTCCGCCACCGTGACGACGCCGCTCGAGCGTCAGTTCGGCCAAATGCCGGCATTGTCACAGATGACGTCGGTGTCGAGCTTCGGCAGCTCGCAGATCACGCTGCAATTTACGCTAGAACGGAATATCGACGCGGCCGAGCAGGATGTCCAAGCGGCGATCAATGCGGCCGCCAATTTACTGCCGAAAACGCTGCCGACGCCGCCGTCGTACAGCAAGAGCAACCCCGCCGACACGCCCATCCTCACGCTCAGCGTGAGCTCCGACACCCTCGCGCTCAGCCAAGTCGACGACTACGCCGACTCGATCTTGGCGCAGAAGATCTCGCAGGTCTCGGGCGTGGGTTTGGTCACGCTCAACGGCGGGCAGAAGCCCGCGGTGCGCATTCAGGTCGACCCCGAAGCCCTCGCAGCCACGGGCCTCGCGTTGGAGGACGTGCGCAACGCGATCATGCTCGCGAACGTCAACGAGCCCAAGGGCACGCTCGACGGCCCACGCCAAAGCTACACCATCGCCACCGATGATCAGCTGTACAAGGCCGAAGCTTTCCGGCCCGTGATCTTGGCGTATGTGAATGGAGCACCGGTCCGTTTACAGGAGGTCGCCAGCGCCACCGACAGCGTTGAAAATTCCGAGCTCGCCGGTTGGGCCGACAAGAAGCGCGCCATCATCTTGAACGTCCAGCGCCAGCCCGGCGCAAACGTGATTGAAGTCGCCAATCGCGTGAAAGCGCTCTTGCCTCAGTTGCAGGCGTCGCTGCCGTCGAACATTCAGACCAGGGTATTGAGCGATCGAACCGAGACAGTGCGCGCCTCGGTCGAGGACGTAGAATTCACACTGCTGCTCACGATTGGCCTGGTCGTAGGCGTGATCTACGTATTTTTGCGCAGCGTACGCGCAACCGCGATTCCGAGCTTGGTCGTGCCGCTATCCCTGGTTGGCACGTTCGGCGTGATGTACCTGCTCGGCTATAGCCTCGACAATCTGTCCCTGATGGCGCTCACCATCTCGACTGGTTTCGTGGTCGACGACGCGATCGTGATGATCGAAAATATCGCGCGTTATATAGAAGAGGGTGAGTCTCCCTTCGAAGCCGCACTGAAGGGTAGTAAGCAAATCGGCTTCACGATCGTCTCCTTGACCGTCTCGCTGATCGCCGTGTTGATTCCGCTCCTGTTCATGGGCGGCATCGTGGGCCGGTTGTTTCGGGAATTCGCGGTCACGCTGAGCATCGCGATCGGCGTCTCGGCCTTGCTGTCGCTCACGCTCACACCGATGATGTGCGCGTTTCTGCTGCGCCCAGAGCCCCCGTTGGAGCAGCGCGGGGCGTTCCACCGTTGGTCGGAGAGCGCGTTCGAAGGCATGGTCAAGCTGTACGACCGTGGCCTAAAGGTGGTGCTCGCGCACCAACGCACCACACTGTTCGTGACCATCGCCACGCTCGGCTTGACGTTGCTCGTCGCGTGGGTCGTGCCCAAGGGCTTCTTCCCGCAACAAGACACGGGCCTCATCACGGGCGTGACCGAAGCCGCGCCGGACGTGTCCTTCCCGCGCATGATGACGCTGGAAGAGCAGCTCTCCGCCATCGTGCAAAAGGACCCTGACGTCGATCACGTGATCTCCTTCATCGGCGCCGACGGCACGAATCCGACGGTAAATAGCGGGCGTTTGTCGATCACCCTCAAGCCGCGAGGCGACCGCCACTCCTCCAGCGAGGAGATCATCAATCGATTGAAGCCCCAGCTCGCCGAAGTGACCGGCGTCGACACGCATTTGCAGTCGGTGCAAGATCTGCAGGTCGATAGCCGCGTCGGTCGCACTCAATATCAGTACACTTTGGAGGACGCCGACAACGACGAGTTGAACGAGTGGTCGAAGAAGATGCTCGAGAAGATGCGGACTCTTCCGGAGCTCACCGACGTCGCGAGCGACCAAGAGGCGGCCGGCCCGGAGATCAGCTTGACCATCGATCGCGACACGGCGTCGCGTCTCGGTATCTCACCGCAAGTCATCGACGACACATTGTACGACGCGTTCGGTCAGCGCCAGGTCTCGACCATTTTCACGCAGCTCAATCTGTATCGCGTCATTCTCGAAGTGAAGCCCGAGGCACGCCGGGACCCGAGAGCGCTCGACCGCGTGTACGTGCATTCCCCGACTGGCACGCAGATCCCACTGTCGACGTTCGTGCACTACACGAACTCGACTGCGCCGCTCGCGCTGAGCCATCAGGGCCAATTTCCGGCAGTGACTCTATCCTTCAACTTGGCGAAGGGCTCGCTCGGTGATGCCGTGAAAGCGATCCACGGTGCGGAGAACGAGGTGGGCCTGCCGCCTGGAATACACGCGGATTTCTCGGGTACGGCCGCGGCCTTCGGCGACTCCATTTCGAGCGAACCAGTGCTGATCCTAGCCGCCTTGGTCACGGTCTACATCGTGCTTGGTGTGCTGTACGAGAGCTACATCCACCCGATCACGATCCTTTCCACGCTGCCCTCGGCGGGCATCGGCGCGCTGCTCGCGTTGATGGTGTGCGGCAGTGAGTTCAGCGTGATCGCGTTGATCGGTATCATCCTCCTGATTGGCATCGTGAAGAAGAACGCGATCATGATGATCGATTTTGCGCTCGAAGCAGAGCGCGATCAGCACATGACGCCCGAAGAGTCGATTCATCAAGCCTGCCTGCTGCGCTTCAGACCGATCATGATGACGACGCTCGCAGCGCTCCTCGGTGGTCTGCCGCTCGCGCTCGGCACGGGGACGGGCTCGGAGCTGCGTCGCCCGCTCGGCATCTCGATCGTCGGCGGCCTGTTGATCTCGCAGATCCTCACGCTCTACACCACGCCAGTCATTTATTTATACATGGACCGCTTGGGTCGTTACTTGACGCGCAACAAGGGCGCAAAGGCGGCATCGGTCGAGGCTGCCGCGGAACCGTCATGAACATCGCCGGGCCGTTCATTCGTCGGCCAATCGCGACCACGCTGCTTGCGATTGGCGTCTTGATTGCTGGCTCGGCAGCCTACACGCTGCTCCCGGTCGCGCCCTTGCCGCGCGTGGATTTCCCAACGATTTCCATCAGTGCCAGTCTCCCCGGCGCGAGCCCCGAGACCATGGCGTCGTCCGTAGCAACGCCGCTCGAGCGGCGTTTCGGGCGTATCGCCGGCGTGACGGAAATCACATCGACCAACGTGCTCGGCACGACGAGCATCACGCTGCAGTTCGACCTCGACCGGGACGTCGATTCGGCGGCACGCGACGTACAAGCAGCGATTGCAGCGGCGGGCGGCGAGCTGCCGGCGGACCTTCCATTCAGACCCACCTACCGCAAGGTGAACCCATCCGACACGCCGGTGCTCATCTTGTCCATGACTTCGGACACGATTCCTCTGGCTCAGGTCTACGAGGCGGCGAACAGCATCCTCGCCCAGAAGATCTCGCAGGTGCCCGGCGTCGGGCAAGTGTTCGTTGGCGGCGGTCAGCAACCCGCCGTGCGCATCCAAGCCGACCCGAAGGCGCTCGCAGGGATCGGCTTGAGTATGGAGGATCTGCGTAACTCCGTCGCAGCGTCGACGGCGCTAGAGGCCAAGGGCAGCATCAGCAGCATCACCCAGACGCAGGTCATCGGCGCCAACGATCAGCTGTTTGGTGCCGACGCCTTTCGCACGACGGTGATCGCGTACCGCAACGGCTCGCCCGTTCGGTTGAATGAGGTCGCGAACGTCTTCGACGACGTGGAGAACAACCGCGTCGCTGCGTGGCACAACGGTAAACGCGCGGTTTTATTGATTATTCGCCGGCAACCTGGCTCCAATATCATCGACACCACGAACCGTGTCGTGAACCTCGTCCCGGAACTGGTCAAATCGATTTCGCCGGCGATCAAGGTGGTCGTCGCGGTGGAGCGTACGCGCTCGATCAAAGGCTCGGTTGCGGACGTCGAGAAGACGTTGGTCCTGAGCGTGCTGCTCGTCATCGGCGTCGTGTTCGTATTCCTACGCAGCTTCCGGGCCACCTTGATTCCGAGCGTGGCGGTCCCGTTGTCGCTCGTCGGCACCTTCGGCGTGATGTACTTGATGGGCTACAGCCTCGACAATTTGTCGTTGATGGCGCTCACCATCTCGACCGGCTTCGTGGTCGACGACGCGATCGTCGTGACGGAAAACATCACGCGCTTCATCGAGCATGGAAAGAAACCGCTCGAAGCCGCTTTGGAGGGCGCTAAGCAGATCGGCTTCACGATCCTCTCGATCACTGCGTCCCTATTGGCAGTGTTCATTCCGCTGCTGATGATGGGCGGCATCGTCGGACGGCTATTCCGTGAATTTTCTGTCACGCTCAGCATTGCCATCGGTTTTTCAGCACTCGTCTCGCTGACGCTCACGCCGATGATGTGCTCGCGCTTATTGCGTCCGGCAGCCCAAGAGCACGGGCGCTGGTACAACGTCTCCGAACGCGGTTTCAACGCGCTTTTGAAGGGCTATGAGCACGCGCTCGACTGGGTGCTCGACCACCGCCGACTGGTACAAGGGCTGATGCTCGGGACCATCGGGCTGACCGTTTATCTGTTCATCATCCTGCCCAAAGGCCTGTTTCCCCAGCAGGATTTGGGTCAGCTCACGGGCGCTTCCGAAGCGCCCCAGGACGTCTCGTTCAAGACCATGTACGACAAGCAGCTGGCGGTGAACAACATCGTACAGGCCGATCCGGACGTCGCCAACGTGGTCTCTTTCATCGGCGCTGGCAGCGGCTCGACGGGCAACACGGGCACCGTGTTCATCGATCTAAAGCCGAAGCCTCCGCGCGTCGCCAGCGCAGATGGAGTCATTGCACGGCTGCGCCCGAAGCTCGGCAAGCTCGTGGGCGTGAACCTATTCCTACAGGCGGTGCAAGACGTCCGCGTGGGTGGCCGCTCGTCGCGCACGCAGTACCAGTACACGCTGCAGGATGCCGATCTCGACGAGCTGCGAGATTGGGGTCCAAAGGTCATGGAGCGCTTCAAGAAGATCCCGATCTTGAAGGACGTGGCGACTGACCAACAGACCGCAGGTTTGACGCTGCAATTGGGCATCGATCGCGATACCGCCTCACGCATGGGGCTGACACCATCGTCAATCGACAATGCGCTCTATGACGCCTACGGGCAGCGTCAAATTGCGACGATGTATGGGCCGCTCAATCAGTATCGAGTCGTGATTGAGACCAAGCCAGAGTTTCAAGTTGGCCCCGAGAGCCTGGGTGAGCTCTACGTCGGCGGCCCCGCAGGCGACCAAGTGCCCTTGCCCGCGATCACGCATTCGTCGATTACCTTCACGCCGCTGGCCATCAATCATCAGGGCCAATTCCCCTCCACCACGTTGTCCTTCAACCTCGCGCCGGGCTCTTCGCTCGGTGACGCAATGAAGGCCATTGATGTCGCCGAGCGCGAGATCCGCATGCCGCCGAGCATTCACGCTTCCTTTGCCGGCACGGCGCAAGCGTTCTCGGCGTCACTGTCGAGTCAGCCGACGCTACTCATGATCGCCCTGATCACGGTCTACATCGTGCTCGGCGTGCTGTACGAGAGCTACGTTCACCCGATCACGATCTTGTCGACGATCCCTTCCGCGGGCGTCGGCGCATTGCTCGCGCTCCTCTTGTACAAGACCGAGTTCAACGTGATCGCCATGGTCGGGCTCATCCTGCTCATCGGCATCGTGAAGAAGAACGCGATCATGATGATCGATTTCGCGATCGAAGCGCGGCGGGACCGCAACCTGTCAGCGAAGGAGGCGATCCGCGAGGCCTGTTTGCTGCGTTTCCGGCCGATTTTGATGACCACGATGGCAGCGCTCCTCGGTGCGCTGCCGCTCGCATTCGGCACGGGCATCGGCTCGGAGCTGCGGCGGCCGCTCGGCATCTCGATCGTGGGCGGCTTGATCTTGTCGCAGCTCTTGACGCTGTTCACGACGCCCGTCACCTATTTGTCGCTCGACCGCTTCACGCGCGCCAAGCGGTACCCAACGCACGCGCCGAGCCTGGAAACCAGCGCGGCGCACGCCGAATAGCGCACCGCACGCCAGCCGAGCGCGCGGCGCGCGGCTTCCCGGTGTAGCCTACTCGGGCCATGTGCGTGCGCCTGAGAGCCACTTACGCCGTCTCGCTGATCGCTCTCGTAGCGGCTTGCGATCCCGGTCGCGATCACGTGCCCGAGCCGCTCCATCAGGCTTGGCAGCGACGCGCATGCCCGAGCAACGCCCCGACCTTCGTCGCTGGCGGCGCGACTGGAGAGCCTGAGCTGGACCTGTGCGCCATCGACAGCGGAGCACTGCAGGCAAACGGCGAGCTTCCGGAGGTCGCTCCAGCGCGAGCCCGCGCGCTGGCGCTGATGAGAGGGTTGTCGCAAAGCGAGAAGTTGACGCTCGTGCAAGGCTGGTCCGGCGCGTACGTCGGAAACGGGAAGGCCGTGAGCGGCGTGCCCGCGCTCACTCTGCAGGATGGACCGGCAGGCGTCGCCCGCTTCAGCGACGTGACCGCCTTTCCTGCGCCGATCGCCTTCGCGGCGAGTTGGGATCGAGACCTCGCTCAAAGCTTCGGAGAAGCCATGGGCGCCGAGCAGCGCGGCAAAGGTGTGATGATCCAACTCGGCCCGATGATGAATCTGGCGCGCGTCCCCGCCGCGGGCCGAAACTTCGAAGGCTTCGGTGAAGACCCTTATTTGGCCGCGGAGCTCGCCGCGCGAGACGTGCTCGGCATCCAGAGTCAAAAGGTGGTTGCGACGGCCAAGCACTACGTGGGCAACGAGCAAGAAACGAATCGCGTCGGCGGGGACTCGCAGATCGATGAACGCACGCTCGAAGAGCTGTACGACGCGCCGTTCTCAGCCAGCGTGGAAGCCGGCGTCGGCGCCGTGATGTGCTCCTACAATCGCGTCAACGGCGTGTATGCGTGTGAGGACTCAGACACCCTCGGCGCGCTCAAAAATGGGCTAGGGTTCGCGGGCTTCGTGATGTCCGACTGGGGCGCGACGCACAGCACCGCGGCGTCCGCCAACGCGGGGCTCGATCTGGAAATGCCTTTGGGGGCAAATTTTGGTCAGCTCGGCAGCGCGATTGACGGCGGGGCCGTGCCACAAGCGCGTCTCGACGACATGGTGACCCGCATTCTGACGTCTCTAGTGCGAGTCGGTGTGCTCGACGACCCACCGAGCGGAACGCCCGCCTCGGTCGTCACGTCGAGCGCGCACGCCGATCTCGCGCGACGAGCCGCCACGGAAAGCATCGTGCTGCTGAAAAATGATTCGCAGCTGCTGCCGCTCGACACGGCACAGTCGGTGCTCGTCATCGGTGAAGCGGGCAACACCAACCCGAGCGCGGTCGGCGCGGGCTCGGCGTTCGTCAATCCGCCGTACGTGGTCTCGCCATTGTCCGCTATTCAGGCGCGCGCCGGGGTCGATGTCCGATATGACGACGGGACGACCGATAGCGTCACGGCTGCAGCGGCGACAGCCGACGTGGCGCTGATCTTCGTCACTGTCCCTTCGGGCGAGGGCGCCGATCGCGCGTCGCTCTCGTGCGGCCTCGACTCACTGATTTCGACGATCGCCGCGATCAACCCGAACACGATCGTCGTTTTGAACTCACCGGGCGCGGTGCTCATGCCCTGGCTGGCGCAGGTTCGCGGCGTGCTCGTCGCTTGGTACCCCGGGCAAGAGAACGGCAATGCCATTGCTTCAGTGCTCTATGGCGATGAAAATCCGAGCGGGAAATTGCCGGTCACCTTTCCAGCCAGGGAGAACGACCTACCGACGCCCAATCCGTCGCCGACCGTCCCCTACGACGAAAAGCTGAAGATTGGTTACCGTGCACTCGACGCGGCCGGCACGGCGCCGCTGTTCGCGTTCGGTCACGGCTTGTCTTACACGACATTCGCGTACTCGGATCTCAAGCTCGACGCTGGTAGCTCTCCGGGCTCGCTCAGCGTGAGCTTTGCGCTCACCAACACCGGCTCCCGAGCGGGCACCGAGGTCGCAGAGCTGTATCTGAGCTTCCCCGTGGATGCGGGGGAACCGCCGCAAGTGCTGCGCGGATTCGAACGCCTGACGCTCGCCCCCGGAGCGACACAAACCGGCGCGATCGAGCTGGGACCGCGGGCATTGAGCTGTTGGAGCGCCGCTTCGCACGCACGCTACGTGCCGAGCGGGCGCTTCGGAGTCACGATCGGTGGCTCCTCACGCACGCCGGCGCTGACGGCTTCGTTCGACGTGCTCGGGACTGGTGGCTGAGACGCGAGCCTAGCCACGACTCAAAAC
>DATHOI010000777.1:0-7399 GCA_035485095.1 Polyangiaceae bacterium
CGTCGAACAGCACGGCGCCTTTGGCCATGAACGCGCCCGTCAGACCGTGAAGACGGTCGACGACCGCTGGGTCGCCGCTGGCCATTTTCTCGACCAGCACGGCGCGGTGAAACGCTTGCCGTTGCGTCAAGAGCAGCGTGAGCAGTGCCACCCCGATGCTACCGCCGAGCTGGCGCGTCAGATTGAAGAACCCCGACGCCTTGGCGATGTCCTTCTTAGGGATCGGTCCGAGTGTCGCCAAGTTCAAGGGCAAGAACATACACACGGTGCCGATGGCGCGAATGATCAGCGGCCAGAAGAAATCTTCCGAACCGGTCTGCGACGTCAGATTGCTCAGTTGATGAACCGCGAACACCAAGATCAAGGCTCCAGTCACCAAGCCCAGTCGCGCATCGACTTTTCGGATGATTTGACCTGCCAAAATCATGGTCGCCGCGGATGCCAGGGCGCTCGGCAAGAGCAACATGCCGGTCTCTTGCGACGTGTAACCCATCAACGTTTGGGCGAAGATCGGCACGGCGAAGAGCGCGCCGTACAGCGCCATGCCGACGATCACGGACAAGATGCTGCCCGCCCACAGCGAGCGATAGCGGAGCACGCGCAGATCCACCACCGGGATTGGGCTCTTCAGCTCGCGATACACGAAGGCGCCGAGCGAGATGATCGAGGTCACGAACAGCGTGCAGATCAGCCGCGACTCGAACCAATCCTCGGAGTTGCCTTCCTCGAGCAGCGTTTGCAGCGAGCCGAGGCCGAGCGCCAACAGACCGATCGCGGTCCAATCGATGGCCGAGGTGTTCTTTTGCTCGACGTCGGTCGGCAACGCCGCGGAGCACATCAGCACGGCTAAAATACCGAGCGGCACGTTGACGAAGAAGATCCAACGCCAGCCGATGTTCGTGACTAGATAACCGCCCAATGTCGGGCCGATGGCGGGGCCCGCGATCACGATCGCGCCGAAGAACGCCTGAGCGACGCCCTGCTCCTCCTTCGGGAACGTCTCGAACAAGATGGCTTGCGCTTTGGCGAGCAGCCCGCCGCCCATCAAGCCTTGCAGCACGCGCGCCACGATCAGCATGGGCAGCGTAGTCGCCATGCCACACATGACCGACGCCAGCGTGAAACCGATCAGCGAGAAGATGAAATACTTCTTCTTCCCGAAGCGATCACCGAGCCAAGCCGTCATCGGTAAGATGATGACGTTCGCGACGGCGTAGCCGGAGACGACCCAGGCCACCTCACTCAGCGTGGCACCGAGCGTGTTCTGGATGTCGGTCAGTGCGACGTTTACGATGCTCGTGTCGACGACCTCGAGCAGCGCGCCCAGGGCCACGGCGACCGCGACCGCCCACTTGCCGCCAGCGGCAACGCGCGGTTTGGCTAAGCCAGGTACGGCAGATTGTGCCAAAATGGGCCTCGAAGACGCCTATTTCCGAGTGTCGACAGTGAGGTCGACGCTCATACCCGGGCGCAGCACGATGCCAGCCGGCAGCTCTTTGATGCGCACGCGAACGGGTAAGCGCTGCACGATCTTGGTGAAGTTGCCCGTTGCGTTGTCGGGCGGCAAAAGCGTGAATTTGGCACCCGTGGCCCCGGAGAAGCTCTCCACCTCGCCGTCGATCTCGGTGCCACTGAAGGCATCGACCTCGATCTTTGCGGGCTGCCCGACGCGCATCTTGGCGACCTGAGTCTCCTTGAAGTTCCCGGTCACCCACAGTTTGTCTGGGACGAGCTGCACGATGCTCTGACCGGGCGAGAGCATTTGACCGACGTTGATGCTCTTCTTGGAGACAACGCCGTCATTCGGCGCGAAGATCTTGGTGTACGAGACGTCGAGCGCGGCCAGGTCGCGCGCTGCTTTTGCCGTTTCGACCTGAGCGTGTGCCGCGTTGGCGCGGGCCTGCGCAAGCCTGATCTGCGTGTCGACGTCGTTCGAAATCTTGGCCTTGGCCTTGGCCTCGACCACGCGGCTTTGGGCCTGCGCAGCGGACCCCTTGATCGAGATCAGCCGCGCCTTCGCTAGATCTACGCTGGATTGCGCGACCTTGAGCTGGGTGTCGGCGCGATCGAATTCCGCTTTGGAGATGGCGCCCGTGTCGAGCAAACGCTGAGCGCGATCGTGATCGACTTGCGCTTGCGCGAGCGTCGTCTGCGCGGACGTGAGTTGCGCGATGGCCTCGTTGATTTGATCGGAGGTCGACGCCGCACCGACGGCCGCCGTGACCAGCGATGCATCGGCAACCGACTTGTCACCCACTGCGTTGGTCTCCGACACGCGTGCTGTCGCGTCCGCCGCATCAGCTTGGGCTTGAGCGCTGAGCACGTTGGCGTCCGCTTCCGCCAGGCGCGCCTGCGCGGGTGCCGGGTCAATTTCGGCCAGCAGGTCACCGGCTTTCACGCGCTGGTTCTCGGTGAACTGGATCTTGGTGACGACTCCACCGATGCGCGAGGGCACGCTCACGACGTCTCCGTCGATCTGCGCGTTGTCAGTGTCTTCGAGCCCGTGGTGCGTCACGTACCAGAGGCCTCCGCCGCCGATCACGGCCGCAGCGACGATACCTAGAACCAGGCTCTTCTTGCTGCGTGGCTGAGTTGCTTCTTGAGTTGGTGCGGGGGCGGTTTCGACGCTGTCTGCGGTCGCGGTAGCCATGGGTGCCTTAGCGAAAGAGGAATTGAACGATGCCAGGTATAGGGCCTCTGGCCGTGTTAGCAACGGGCAGTTGCCATAGTTTATTTAGCGTGATCTTAAATATTCGAATACATTGCGTAATTCGGATTCAACTGGGGCGGTAATGCGGCCTGGAGCGCGCCGCGTGGTTGGGCGCGCGTCGGTCCATATCATAGGGCAGCAGCGCGACTCGCGGGGGCCCCGCGGACACTGCTTCACACTATTTCAGAAAGTGTAACGCGGCTGTCTCGAGCGCCTTCGAGCCGCTCCGCGCGAGCTCAGCCCGATGCGGGCGGAGTCCCGAAGAGCTTGTCCTCGTGCAAAAGCGCCCACTCTCGCATCGCTCGCAGATGCGGGAAGAGGCCCTTGCCGAGATCGGTGAGCACGTACTCGACGCGCGGCGGAGTCGTCGACAGAACGACGCGATCGACGAAGTGCGCGCGCTCGAGCTCGCGCAACGTCTGCGCTAGCATTCGCTGCGAGACGCCCGGAATTTCTCGCTTCAGCTCACTGAAGCGGCGACGCTCGGTGCGCAGTGCGGTGAGCACCACCAGTGTCCACTTTTCGCCCAGGAGCGAGAACAGACTACGCATCAACGTCGCACTGGTCCCAGCGACGTGAGCTTGGGTGTCGATTTCTTGTTCGATGCTGGCGGTCATCAGTGCTTTCTACTCACTCGTCAACGCTGGAACGTGAAGCCGACCAAGGCAACTCGAAACCCCCTCGTACACGATTTGTCAGTGTCGCCTCGTCGACGGGAAGAAGATGGCGAAGCCTTGGGTTGGTGTTGCGACGCACGGTTGCCGTGGTCTGTCTGTTACTGGGCGTCGCGCTCCTGAGGCGAGAACGGGCCGATGGTCACGGGGAAATTAGTCACGGTGACTCGTGCGAGTAACAATCGAGTAACCTGAATCAGCGCCTGGACGCGCAATTTGGATGCGGCGCGCGGCTCCTAAGCTTGACAGGCCGAGCACGCGCCCTAGTTACAGTGCTGTTAAGTCCTTGAACCGATCACGAGGCGTCCAGCGCGACTCGAACCGGTTTGAATTCGAAACACGTCGTGGTTTTTCAGGAGAGTTTCGCGTGACACAGACTCTACGTTGCGCCCTTATTGGTTACGGCTTCATTGCGGGGAAGGGCCATGCCCCGGTTTATGCAGAAAGAAGTGCCCAGGCGCGTGATTTCGAGATCGTCGCCATCGTCGACAGCAACGAGGCGCGACGCGCTGCCGCCCGGAGGGATTTCCCGAGCGCGCGCATCTACTCCGACCATATAGAGATGCTGCAGGCCGAGTCCGGTCGCATCGATTTCGTGGATATCACCACGCCCCCCTACGCACACGCGAGCATCGCGCATGCGGCGCTGGACCGCGGGCTGCATGTTTTGTGTGAGAAGCCGATCGCGGTTTCCCCCGAGGAAGCCACATCGCTCGCAGAGCACGCTTTGCGTGCAAAGAGGGTGTTTTTCCCCTGCCATAACTACAAACACGCGCCGGTGATCAAGACGGTGCGCTCGTTGATCGAGAGCGGCAGTATCGGCAGGGTCCACCTCGTGACTCTGCAAACGTTCCGCACCACGCACGCCAAAGGCGTCAGCGAGTGGCGGCCGGACTGGCGCCGTGAGCGGCGCTACTCCGGTGGCGGCATCGCTATGGACCACGGTAGCCACACGCTGTACCTCGCTTTCGAGTGGCTCGGGTCGCACCCCGTGTCGGTCAGCGCCAAGGCCAACACGCTCGGCGATTTCGATACCGAGGACAACTTCAGCTGCACCCTCACGTTTCCGAATGGCATCGCCACGGCACAACTGACCTGGACGGCCGGCGCGCGCAAGGTGATGTACACGATCCACGGTGAGTACGGCGCCATCACCGTCGACGACGACCAAGTGCAGCTGCTCGTGCGCGACGATCTAGTGAAGAGTCGTCCGGATCTCGCCCGTCGCGCGGGTGTGCAGTCGGTGCCCTCGCATTGGATGGACGCGAGCCACAAGGAGTGGTTCGGCAGCCTGCTCGACCTGTTCAAAGCGGCGATCGCCAGCAATGACTACGTCGGCAAGGACGCGCGTGACGCGATCGAGTGCATCAAGGTCATCTCCGCCGCGTATTTGTCCGCTAGTTTGAGCTCGCGTGAAGTGACTGTGGTCGACGCTCGACCTCCGGCGCGCGAGAACGGTGCTCGCTCGAACGGGCATCACCGTGCCGCGCCGTCGCGGCCATGAGCGCGCTCGGTCTGGAAGAGAAAGCGCTCATCGGGCTCTTTCTCGCGCTGCCTGCGCTCGTGCTGGCGGCTTACGGGGTGCGTGTGGCCGTGGTTGGGCGCGCGCTCGACGCACGCGTGCAACGGGAGTCGAGCACGGTGCTGCTCGGGCGTTTCCCAATCGAGGCGTTCCACTGGGCGCTGCGGGGTGTGGGCCGTGGGGTCTCGCGGAGCGGCGTTTCGCCGGACACACTGACGCTGATCTCGCTGGTCGTCTCCGGGCTGTCGTTGCCGCTCGCGGCCGTGGGGCGCTTACCTGCTGCGGGCGCCACGTTGCTACTTGGCGCTGCGTTCGACGCGCTCGACGGCATCGTCGCGCGCGAGCGCGGTGTCGCCTCGGACTCGGGTGAGGTGTTGGACGCGGTGGTCGATCGCTACGCTGACGCGGCCCCGCTGCTGGGCTTGGCGGTGTTCTATCGCGCTTCGGTGCCAGCTCTGATGCTGGTGCTGCTTGCGCTGCTCGGCTCCATGCTGGTGAGCTACGTGCGCGCCAAGAGCGAGGCGATGAGCCTGTCCTTGCCGGGTGGCTTGATGCGCCGCCATGAGCGAATCGCCTACTTAGTGGCTGGATTGTTGCTCGGACCGCTCTTGCCTTTGGCGAGCGTGCCCGTCGAGGCGCCGCTGACGCTCCTCGCCGTCGGCGTCGTGGCGGTCGTTTCGAACATCGCCGCGGTGTCGTTGACCCGCAGCGCGCGTGCGGCCTTGATCGAGCAAGGGCGTGGCCCCGGAGGCCGCGCGTGAACACCAGCCCTGTCTCGGTCACGCCCGCGCCCGCGGTCGATCCCAAGCGCCGCCTACGCGTGCTCACCGAGCTGCCTGGCCCCAGGTCTCGAGCGCTGCGCAGCGCCGAGCTCGAGCACCTGGCACCTGGCACGCAAGCGATTTGGGAATACGCAGGCATCGCGGTCGAGTCCGGCTCGGGCAGTGAGCTGCTGGATGTCGACGGCAATCGCTTCCTCGATCTAGTGGCTGGCATTTCGGTCGCGGCACTCGGCTATGCCCATCCACGCTACCTGGCGGAGTTTGGCGCGCAGCTCGCCAAGATCCACGTTGGCTCGTTCACGACCGCAGCGCGCCTCAAGGCGCTCGAGTTGCTCGCGCAGCTGCTGCCTCCCGAGCTCGACAAAGTGCAACTCTTCTCGGGCGGCTCGGAGGCGGTGGAGAGCGCGCTCCGCTTGGCTCGCGCGCACACCGGTAAATTCGAGGTGCTCTCGTTTTGGGGTGGTTTTCACGGCAAAACGAGCGGCGCCCTCGCGCAGATGGGCAGTGATTTCAAGCACGGACTAGGTCCGCTGGCGCCCGGCGCGCACCTCACACCGTATGCGGACTGCGCGCGTTGCCCGTTCAAGCTGAAGCACCCGTCGTGTGGCCTGCTGTGCGTGGAGTTTGCGCGCGAGAAGCTGAAGAAAGAGACCACCGGAAAGCTCGCAGCCGTATTAGTCGAGCCCATGCAGGGCACCGCCGGCAACATCGTGCCTCCGCCGGACTTCTTGCGCGCGGTGCAAGAGATCGCCCGCGAGAACGAGGCACTCTTGATCGTCGATGAAATGATCACCGGCTTCGCGCGCACGGGCCGCGTCTTCGGCTTCGAGCATTCCGGCATTCAGCCGGACATCATGACTTTGGGCAAAGGCATGGGCGGCGGCTATCCGGTGACGGCCGTAGCCACGCGCGGTGAGATCGCGCAGGCTGAGCCGTGGTCGAAGCCGAGCTTTTCTTCTTCGAGCTACGGCGGCAATCCGTTGGCTGCTGCGGCCATGGCGTCCAGCCTCGGCATCATCCGCGACGAGGGCTTGGTGGAGCGGGCGCGCAATGTCGGCGCTCGCTTGAAAATAGGCCTTTCCGCGCTTGCTGAGCGTCACCCGAGCGTCGCGCACGTGCGCGGTGAGGGTCTCTTCTTGGGCTTCGATCTGGTCAAGCCCGGGACGGAAGAGCTGTGGTCGAGCGCGGAGTGTCGCAAGCTGTTCCACGCTACGCTGCGCCGCGGTGTAGTCACCATGGCGTACGCGCCGCGCGTACGCATCAACCCTCCGTTGATTTTCAGCGAGTCCGAGGCGGATGAGTCGCTCGCGGTGCTCGATGAATCACTGACTGAGGTCGAGGCGCTCCATGCTGTCGCAAAGAGCGCATGAAGCAGCGCCCGCGCCTGAGCTGTCGGTCGTAGCCAAAGCAGCGTTCTCGTCGGGAGCGGCGACAGCCGCTGATGGCGCCTGCTACCAACTGTTGCTTTTCGCGCTGCCGTTGCACTACGGCTTCGTGGCCGCTGCGGGCGCTGTCGTCGGCGCTGTCGTCAATTTTTCGATCAATCGCCACTACACGTTCGCGCGTGCGAGTGAGCGCGCGTGGCCGCAAGCCGTGCGCTACGTGGTGGTGTCGCTCGTGACGTTCTTCGCGTTGCGGTTGTTCTTGGCGGGCTCGGTCGAGGGCCTCGGTTGGTCGCCTCGCGTTGCCTGGTTGCCCGCTAAAATCCTGG
>DATHOI010000778.1:0-18526 GCA_035485095.1 Polyangiaceae bacterium
CGTAATACACCGCGGGGTAGCGCGCTTCCTTCAACTCCAGCGCGTGCTCGGTATCGGTGAGCACTTCACCGTTCACTTGCACGACGACGCGGCCCTTGAATGGCGCGACCGTGACGGTGTGGTCTGGATTCTTCGCGTAACCCGGTCCAGAGTTTGGCATGCCCTACACCTAGGGTTCGTTCGGCGCGATCGGAAGTGGCCTCGCTGCGGTCTCGTCCAGTGAGGCGAAATAGCGGCCGCGACGCCGAAGGCTGAGCGCTCCGGGGCGCGCAGGGTGACCATCAATCATGACCTGTCCGCGTGTTAGCCTGCGCGTCATGAGCGCCGAGCGAAACCCGGACGTGATCATTATTGGCACGGGTCAAGCGGGGGTGCCGCTCGCCACGCGACTCGCCGCCGCGGGCAAGCGCGTCCTGATCGCCGAGCGCGGCAACCCCGGCGGCACGTGCGTGAACGTCGGCTGCACGCCCACGAAAACGTTGGTCGCCAGCGCGCGCGCAGCGCACGTCGCGCGCACCGCCGGGCGTTTGGGCGTGAGCACGAGCGACGTGACCGTAGATTTCGCGGCGGTCATGGCGCGCAAGGACGAGATGGTCACGCGCTGGCGCGCGGGCGTCGAGCGTCGGCTCGCGGCGGCCGGTGAACGGCTTCGTTTCGTTCGCGGTCACGCGCGCTTCGTGGCTCCGCGCACCGTCGAGGTGAACGGTGAACGCTATGAAGCGGAGCGCATCGTGATCAACGTCGGCGCGCGCCCGGCACGGCCGGAGCTCGCCGGGCTCGACCGGACCCAGTACCTGGACAGCACGAGCTTGCTGGAGCTCAAAGAGCTTCCGAAGCATTTAGTGATTTTGGGCGCGGGCTACATCGCTTGTGAAATGGGCCAAATGTTCCGGCGTTTTGGCGCGCAAGTCACACTCGTCGCGCCCTCGGCCCGCTTACTGCCGCGCGAGGACGCCGCGCTGTCCGAGGCGTTGACGGGCGTATTTCAGAGCGAGGGCATCGCGCTCGAGCTCGGCAAGCGCGTGGCCGAGGTCGCGCAAGAAGACGGCCAGGTGGAGCTGCGCTTTGCTCCCGGTGAGCACACGGCGAGCGTCTCGGGCTCCCACTTGTTGATCGCGACCGGGCGCACGCCGAATACGAATCAGCTCGGCTGCGAGCTGGGCAATGTCGCCCTCGACGCGGAGCAGCGCGTGCTCGTGGACGAGCGCTACGAGACCTCGCAAGCCGGCGTTTTTGCGGTGGGCGACTGCATGCCGGGGCCGCAATTCACGCACGTGGCGTGGGACGACCACCGGGTGCTCTTCGATCTGCTGATGGGGCAACCCGCGCGAGCCAGAACCGAACGCTTGGTGCCGTACACCGTCTACACCGATCCGCAGGTCGCTGGTGTGGGCTTGACCGAACGAGCGGCGCGCGAGCGGGGGCTCGCTGTGGAGGTCGCGAGCCTGCCCTTCGGCAATATCGCCCGCGCCATCGAGACCGACGAACGCGCCGGCGTGGTGAAGGTCATCATCGACGCCAAGTCCGAGCGCTTGCTGGGCGCGTTCATCGTCGGCGTCGACGCGGGCGAGCTGATCCACGTCTTTAGCGTGCTCATGCAAGCGGGCAGCTCTGTCCGCGCGATCGTAGACGGAGAATTCGTGCACCCGAGCTTCGCCGAGGGCCTGCAAACCGCGGTCATGAAATTGCCGCGCTACGCGCTGTCATGACGGAGCAGCGCCGCGCAAACGCCAACTTTACTGCGAGTCTCCCGCAAAAAATCGAAAACCACGCCGGTAGCTGCGCGATCCAGAAAATGAGACCTTGCTAGAGTGGCTGGTTCCGGCGACTTTGAGCGGTGTCAGGAGCCGATGACCGCAGCCATTTTGCAGCTCGTTTCGGTCAGCAAACGCTTCGGAGCTGCGACCGCATTGCACGCGACGGACCTGTCGGTCGAGGCGGCGCGCACGACCGTTCTGCTTGGACCGAGCGGTTGCGGCAAGACGACCGCGCTCCGCTTGATGCTCGGGCTGCTGCAGCCGGACACTGGCCAGGTGCTGTTCCGTCAAGCACCACTCGGTCCGGAGAGTCTGCTGAAAGCGCGCACCCAAATGGGTTATGTCGTGCAAGACGGCGGCCTGTTCCCGCATCTGACGGCGAAAGACAACGTGAGGCTGATGGCCCGTTACCTGAAGTGGCCCGAGCCGCGCATCAGTGAACGGCTCAAGGAGCTCAGCGAGCTCGTACGGCTGGAGGACAGCGCGCTCGGGCGCTATCCGAGCCAGCTCTCCGGCGGACAAAAGCAGCGCGTCGCGCTGATGCGGGCGCTCATGCTCGACCCCGAGTTATTGTTCCTCGACGAGCCGCTCGGCGCTCTCGATCCCATCGTGCGCGCCGAGCTACAGGACGATCTGGCGCGCATCTTCGAACGCTTGGGCAAATCAGTGGTGCTCGTCACGCACGACCTGGCCGAGGCGGCGTTCTTCGGGCACGTGCTGGTGCTGTTGCAAGACGGTCGCATCGTGCAACGCGGCTCGCTCGAGGACTTCGTGTCGCGGCCGGCCGATCCGTTCGTGACGCGGTTCGTGCGCGCTCAGCGCCGTTTCGACGCGCGAGCAGAGAGCGAGTCGAACGCGTGATGCGGGTCGTTCAGTTGCCACGCTGCTGGGTCGTCTGCGTGATGCTCCTTCTGAGCGTCGTGGCGCGCCCGAGCGACGCGCAGGGCGCGCCAACGACCCTTCGCGTCGCGTCCAAGGCGTTCACCGAATCGGTGATTTTGGCTGAGATCGCCACGCAACTCGAGCGTTCAGCCGGTGTCGACGCCGAGCACCGCGCGGGCCTCGGCGGCACACGGCTCGTCTGGGACGCTCTGATCGGCGGGTCGATCGACGTCTACCCCGAGTACACGGGCACGTTGCTCGACGAGATACTCAGCGCTGACTCCGCAGCCATGACGAGCAGAGCCGGGCTCGAACGTGCGCTGGCAGCTCACGGCGTCGGCATGAGCGAGCCGCTCGGGTTCAACAACACCTACGCGATCGGCCTCACGGAAGCACGCGCGCGGGCGCTCGGTATTTCGCGGATCTCCGATTTGCGCAATCACCCAGAGCTACGCTTTGCGTTCAGCAATGAGTTCCTGAGTCGCCACGACGGCTGGCCGACGCTCGCGCAGCGCTACGGGTTGACGCAGACGAACGTCCACGGGCTCGATCACGATCTGGCTTACAAAGCCTTACAAAGCGGGGCCATCGACGCCACCGATCTGTACACGACCGACGCGGAGATCCGTCGCTACACGCTCCTGCCGTTGCAAGACGACCTGCAGTTTTTTCAGCGCTACGACGCGGTGCTGCTGTACCGCTTGGATATCGAGTCACGCGTCGGAGCTACCGCGATCAGCAGCTTGCGCCGACTCGAAGGCCGTATCAGCGCCAGCCAGATGGCCGCGCTCAACGCGCGCGCCAAGTTGGACCGCGTGCCGGAGACGACGGTAGCGGCCGGCTTCCTGCGCGAGGCGTTCGGCATCGCGCAGCAGAGCTCCGAGCGCAGCGTGCCGCGCGCGATCGCTGCTCGGACCGTGGAGCACTTGTGGCTCGTGGGCACGTCGCTATTGGCGGCGATTCTAATCGCGATTCCGCTCGGAATTTTCTCGGCCAAGAATCGGAAATTGGGGCAAGTCGTGCTGGCCGTCGTAGGCGTGATCCAAACGCTGCCCACCCTGGCGCTCTTGGTGTTCATGATTCCGCTGTTCGGCATCGGCGGCTTGCCCGCAGTTGCGGCGTTGTTCCTGTATAGCCTGCTGCCGATCGTCAGAAATACGCACGCCGGGCTGAGCGGCATTCCCAGCGCGCTGATCGAGTCCGCGCAAGCCCTCGGTCTACCGCGCGGGGCGCAGCTGCGCTTGATCGAGCTACCGCTGGCCAGCCCGTTGATCCTGGCCGGCATCAAGAGCGCCGCGGTCATCAACGTCGGCACGGCGACGCTGGGGGCGTTGATCGGTGCCGGCGGCCTCGGACAACCGATCTTCACGGGTATCCGGCTGGACAATTTGAGTCTGATTTTGCAAGGCGCGATTCCCGCGTCGCTCTTGGCGTTAGCGGTTCAGGGTCTATTCGAGATCAGCGAGCGAGTGCTGGTTCCTCGCGCATTGCGGCAGCATTCGGCTGAATGAGCGCGCGGAAACCGCGTGGACTTGCCAGTACCGCCCTCGGGCCCTAGGCCATTTCGCCAAGGGCCCACGCCCGAATCCTGATCCGGCAAAAAAGCCACGAGCTTGAAAGCTCATGATTTGGTAGAGACGAGAAGACGTGACGCAATCGACTGCTCACTTCACGGCACAGGGGCCATGGCAGGCCATCGAGCGGGCCGGCTTCACGATTCGGGTGGACCCGCATCGTCAGTCACCGCTTGCGTTTGCGTTGTCGGTTGCGCAGGGCCTCGCGAGCCGACCGCGGCGCTTGGATGCGAGCTACCTGTATGACGCCGCCGGCTCGACGCTGTTCGAACGCATCACGGAGCAACCCGAATATTACCTGACGCGCGCTGAAGATCGCTTGCTAGCGAGTCACGCGGCCGAGATCCGCGAGGCAGCGGGCCCGAGCGTGTTGGTCGAGCTCGGTTCAGGCGCGTCGTTGAAGACGCAGCGCTTGCTCGACGCGTGGACATTGGCCGGCCCGGCCTCGTACGTGCCCGTCGACGTCGATGCGTTGGCGATCGAGCAAGCGTGCAGCGCGCTCAGGCGCCGTTACCCGGACCCGGCACGGTTGCTGATCCAAGGCGTCGCCGCGACCTACGAGCGCGCGCTCGCCACGCTCCACGGCTCGGCTCCAATGACGATCGCTTTTCTGGGCTCGAGCCTGGGCAACCTAGGCTGGAAGGAGTACCCCGCTTTTTGCGAGCTCGTCGCCGGGGCGCTCTCGCCCGGCGATCATTTCTTGGTCGGTTTGGATTTGGTGAAGAGCCCCGCGCGCATCGAAGCGGCTTACAATGATGCCGCCGGCGTCACCGCAGCCTTCACGCGTAACCTTTTTACGCGCATGAATCGCGAGCTTCACACCCGCATTCCAGAATCCGCTATCGAGCACGTCGCCTATTACGACACCGAGCGTGAACGCATCGAGATCTTCGCCCAAGCCCTGCAAGAATTTACGATTCAAGTGTCAGCGCTGGGGCGTGAGTTTCGCATCGCACGCGGCGAGCGCATTTTGACCGAGGTCAGTCACAAGTTTCGCCCAGCGGCGTTCATCGCCACGGTCGAGCGCTTCGGCCTGCAAACGCGCTGGCGCGCGGAAGGCGATGGGGATTTCGGGCTATTTCTGTTTAGGAAGCCGAAGCAGACACGCTCCGGCCGGCCTGAACGCCTGCAGGCGAACGCGCCCAACGCGTGCGACGCACGCGCGCTGCTCGGCGCTGCGCGAGCGCGCACGCTGCAGATCGTCGCGCCGCTCAGCGACTCGGATCTCGAGCGCCAGCACAGTCCTTTGATGAGTCCTATCGCGTGGGACCTCGGGCACATCGCTCAGTTCGAGGAACAATGGCTGTTGCCGGCATCGGCCGCGCGCTCACCGGCGGCCGATGGCGACCCTGCGGCGCTGTATGACGCGCTCGCCACGCCACGCGCGGAACGGTCGAAGCTCGCGCTACCCGCGGTTCACGAGCTGTGGGGCCGACTGCGCGACGTCCGGCAACGGGTCGAAGAGCAGCTCAGCAAGGTAGAGCAGGGCGAACGGTCCGGCGCGGAACATGTCAGCGGCAGCGCTTTGCCGGCGGGTGATTTTTCCGTCGCGCTCGTGGTGCAGCACGAGGCGCAACATCAAGACACGATCCTCCAAGCTATCGCACTACGCGAAGACCTGGAGTATCGGCCGAGCTTCGCGAGCCTCGCCTGCCCACAGCTGGCTGCCCGCGCGGTCCCGGAGCGCGTGCTGATCCCGGGAGGCCCGTTCATCATGGGCACGAACGACAAAGCCTGGGCGTACGACAACGAACGCCCCGCGCACGAGCTGAATGTGCCGAGTTTCTGGCTGGCGCGCGCTCCGGTGACGAACAGCGAGTACTTGGCTTTCATGGTCGCTGGCGGCTACTCCGAGCGCCAGCTCTGGTCGGATGCCGGTTGGGCGTGGTTACAAGAGGCCGAGTGTCACGCACCCGCGCACTGGCGCGGGCGCGACACGAGCGCTCGCTCGCTGCACGATTGGCAAGCGCTGACGTTCGGACGACTCGAGCGGCTCCACCCCGACGGCATCGTGCTGCACGTGTCTTGGTACGAGGCCGAGGCGTACGCGCGCTGGGCGGGCGGGCGGCTGCCGAGCGAAGCCGAGTGGGAAAAAGCCGCAGCCTGGGACCCAACGAAGAACGTCTCGCGTCGTCACCCGTGGGGTGACTCGCCCTGGGACTCGTCGCGCGCCAACCTCGACCAAGAACGCTTGGAGCCCGCCCGAGCCAATGCTTACCCAGAAGGGCAAAGTGCGTACGGCTGCCTGCACCTGTTGGGCGACGTGTGGGAGTGGACCAATACCTGGTTCGATGGCTACCCCGGCTTCGAGAGCTTCCCTTACGAAGAGTATTCGCGAGTCTTCTTCGGCCAAGGCTATCGAGTCTTGCGCGGTGGTGCGTTTGCCACGCGCGCGGTCGTGGCGCGCAATACGTTTCGAAATTGGGATTTGCCCGAGCGACGCCAGATCTTCGCTGGTTTTCGCTGCGCCTGGTCGACGTGACAGACGACGTGATAGGCGACGCGACCGCCGTCGTGCTGGCGCGTTGTCGCCCGGCTGAGCTCGCGCTCACTTTGGGTAACCTCAGCGTGCGCGTCGATTCGCTGCACGTCGAGCGGCGCGCCGTATCACTGCCGGACTATCCGGGCGGGCCGCGACCGAGCTGCATCGTTCGCCTGACCGGCTCGGGTTGCTCGGGCCTCGGCGAGCACGTCGCCTTCGTCGAAGCCGAGCACGATGAATTCGCGCGCTGGGCGAGGGCATGGCTGCAAACGCACCGAAAAAACGCCGAGCTCAAAGTGAGCGCGGCGCTCGGCCCGGACGGGACGCCGTACGGGCGCGCGGCGCTCGAAGCGGCGCTGATCGATCTCGGCCTGCGCCAAGCCGGGCTCAGTCTCCATGAGCTGACCGGTGTCCGCGAGGCCGCGTTGCGATTCGTCGTCTCGCTCGCGGCACACGCCGAGCCGCAGCTGATGATTCAGCGTTTGCGCGCGGCCTCTTACACGGGTGACTTGAAGCTCGACGTCGCTCCGACTTGGAGCGACGCGACGCTCGCTGAATTGGCGCGAGATCCGAGCATCGCCGTGTTCGACTTCAAGGGTCGCGGCGACGCGGCCTTCGCGCAGCGCTTGGCCTCGCTGAGCCCACACGCGCTGTTCGAGGACCCGCCCGCTGGCTTCGAAGACCGCGACGCGAGCTCAACGCGGATTTCCCGCGACGCGAGCTTGCTGAACGCACGAGCCGTCGGCGCAGCGCGGGCCCGCGGTGAGGCCGTAAATCTGAAGGCGCCCAGGATGGGCGGCCCGCTCGAGCTGCTCCGCGGGCTCGATCTCGCCTTCGATCCGCGTTCCACCGGCGCGCGCGTCACAGGGTACGTCGGCGGCATGTTCGAGGTCGGGGTCGGTCGCTCACAAGCTCGCCAGCTGGCCGCGCTCTATTGCAGCACCGCACCCAACGATCTTTCGCCGAATGTCGCGAGCGACGAGAACCCGAGTCGCGTCAGGCTGAGCCCACCGGCTCGCGTCCGCCTCGATCAACCCGGTTTCGGCAGCGACTGACGCGCTTGCGACCCGCCGTGAGCGTTACGGCAACCCGGGCGTCGACGACGAATCGGAGGACGAGCCACTGTTGTTCGGCAGCGCGGGGTTCGGGGAAGAGCCGGAGACCGAGCTATTGTTGGGCAAGCCGGGGTTGACCGAGCCGTTGTTGGGCAAGGCGGGGTTCGACGTAGAGCCCGAAGTCGTCCCATTGCCGACGCTCGGCGCGAAGCCCGTATCGCCGAGCCCGCCGGGAAGCAGCGTGTCGCCGTGCTGGTGCCGGTCGTCGACGGTGCGCGAAGGCGTGGTGCTCGGCGAGGATGAGCTCGGAAATGGCTGCGCTTGCCAGCTGCGCGTCGCCGCAGGCCGCGCGCGAGGAGTGGCACTCGCTTCGGGCTTCGCGAAGCTCGAGCTGAGCGCGCTGCCGGCGAGCGTCGGCGCGCGCACGTCGACGGAGCGAGCCGTGGCAGCGCGCGGGATCGCGCTGGCGACGAGCGGCGGCGCACCAAGCTCCCTTGCTGCGCCTTGATCATAGTCGAGTACGTCAGGACCGAGTCGTTCACGCGTGCGCTGCTGCACGCTGGCCACCGCGAGCACAGCCGTCGCTGCGGCGAGGCAAGCCGCCACACCCGCCGCCGCAACTAAGCGCCGACGAGAATGCGGCGGGCGTGGTGCGTGGCCTAACTCGATGCCGCTGTGCTCATTCTGCGCATTGAGGTCGTGCTCTGGGGTCATCATGCTCAGGATTGACGCAAAAACCGCGCCGGATTTCAGAGCGCGACACGCTGCCAAAGGCGGGGGAGTGGCCGGACTTGAAGCCGCGCGCTAGGCAATTCGCGGGCTCGCCTTCACAATCCACGGCCGGCGTCGGCTGTCCGTGTTTTCGACTCAAGTCCGAAGTTTAAACTTAAACATCGGCTTTCGCGCCGCGTGAGCCTTCACCCTCCCTCGGTTCCGTTGACTGAGCCTCCCTCCGTTCCGTTGACTGCAAGGGTGGTCTGAAGCCGCGCGATTGGCGATTGGCGAAGCCCCCGCAAACCAGCTGCCGCACCGCCGCGCCGCATTTCGAGGTAGCGTCACCTATGGCGCGACTCTGGGTTCGAAAGCCGATCGCCGCACTCGAGGCGGAGGCAAGCGACGCTCATCACACTGGGTTGAAACGAACGCTGGGCGCCGGCTCGCTGATCGCCCTCGGCATCGGCGCGATCATCGGTGCGGGTCTGTTCGTGCGCACGGCGGCCGCCGCGGCGCAGAGCGCCGGGCCGTCGGTGACGTTCGGGTTCGTCGTCGCCGCCGTGGGCTGCGCGTTCGCAGGGCTGTGTTACGCAGAGCTTGCCGCGATGCTGCCCATTTCCGGCAGCGCGTACAGCTACACGTACGCGACGATGGGTGAGCTCGTGGCCTGGATCATCGGTTGGGATTTGACGCTCGAGTATGCGCTCGGCGCGGCCACGGTGGCCATCGCCTGGAGCGAATACCTGAACAAATTGCTGGAGCTCGGCGGCCTGCGGGTGCCGTATGCACTGTGCCATTCGCCGTTCCAAGTCGACGCGCTGACGCATGCGCACGGCCTGGTCAACGTGCCCGCGCTCGGTATCCTCGTCGTACTGACGTTGCTGCTCGTACGCGGCATTCACGAGTCGGCTCTGGTTAATACCGCGATCGTGGTCGTGAAGCTGCTGATCGTGGTGCTGATCATTGGCTTGGGTTGGGGACATATCAACCCTACCAACCACACGCCGTACATTCCGCCGCCGAGCGAGTATCTGGACCGGGCGGGTGTCATGCACCATTTCGGCGGCGCGTTCGGCATTCTGGGCGCTGCCGGCACGGTATTCTTCGCGTTCATCGGCTTCGACGCGGTGTCGACCGCTGCCCAAGAGGCCAAGAATCCGAAGCGTGACATGCCGCTTGGCATTCTCGGCTCACTCGTGATTTGCACCGTGCTGTACGTCTTGTTCGCGCACGTGCTGACAGGTCTCGAACCGGTCGAGTTCTTTCGCAACACGGGCAGCGAAGCCTCGGTGGTGCAAGCGATTCAACACGCGATGCCGGGCTACGCTTGGCTCTCGAATTTGGTGATCGTGGCCATTTTGGGCGGCTTCTCGTCGGTGATTTTGGTTTTGCTGCTCGGACAGTCGCGCGTGTTTTATTCGATGAGTCGCGATGGGCTCGTGCCCGCGGCTTTCTCCGAGTTGCACCCGCGCTTTCGCAGCCCTTACAAATCGAACTGGCTCTTCCTCGGCTTCGTCGGGCTGTTCGCGGGCTTCGTGCCGGGCGACGTAGCCGGCGACATGACCAGCATCGGCACGCTGTTCGCGTTCATTCTGGTCTCGCTCGGCGTGTGGGTGCTGCGCGTGCGCGAACCGAACCTCGCGCGGCCGTTTCGCGTGCCGTTGGTGCCCGTGGTGTCCACGCTGGGCGCGGCTTTGTGCGCGGCGATGATCTTCGGCCTAGGCTGGCTGAACTGGGTGCGGCTCGGTGTCTGGTTGGCGGTGGGCCTGGTGATCTACTTTGGCTACGGCGCAAAACACTCCAAAGTCGCGCGCGACGTGGGCAACGGCTAATTTCCGAGCCGAACCGCGACGCCGAAGGCTGGGCCGACACGCGCGCGACGCGTGACCAGCAACACCAGTACCTCGAGCTAATCCGAAACCGTGAGCGCCCAAGATTCGCGGACGTGGCGCGGATCGCGATGCGCCAATTTCCGTTTGATCGCAAAGCCGTGCTGCTTGAAGAACGCTTCTGCCGCAGACCAATCAGAGAATTTGTTCTCTTCGACTCGGTGTTGCTCGAGGAACTTTCGGGAGCGCCCGTAGCCGACGGTCGGGGCGGCGCCTTTCTCGTGGCGCACGTAAACGTCCGCGGTGAGCCACACGCCGCCGCGCGCTCGAAGAGCGGCGCGCACGTTCGCGGCCAGGCGCGCCTTCTCCGTTTCGTCGAGGTACGGCAGTAGCCCCTCGTTCGCGATCGCGAGCGGGCCGTCCGGCACACCGTCGACGGTAGCCTGGAATGCTTCGGCGTCGAGCGCGTTGAGCGGCTGCACGTGCAATTGTCCGACGAGCGGCGCAGGGTGCATCTTCGCGACCAGGTCCGCCTTGAGCGTGGCCAGCTCGGGCAAATCCGTATCGAGGTAAAAGACAGCGCTCTTGCGGGCCAGCTCCAAGCCGCGAAACGACAGCCCTGCGCCGATCTCGAGCACGCGCGAGCAAGCAGACTCCTCGAGCAAGACGTCGAGACTGCGGTAGCGCGCCTCGAAGTGCCGAAGCCTGGATTTCGCGCCGGCGATTTGCGCGGCGTCTCCCAGCTCGCTCGGGACGCGACCAGCCCAGAGCAGCGCCGCTGCTTCCTTTGCAAATGCGATCGACGAGTGCGACTTCATCAGCAAAAGCGAGAGCGCCGAGGGACTGATGGTCGAGTAGTCGCGCGCTGGGCTGGGATTTTCGAGCGTCATGCGAGCCGTCTCGCTCCCCTGATAGCGCCGGGCTCGGTTTTCGGCAATCCGTAGCGATTCCGATCAGAGGCAAGGCGGAGCGAGAGCGACGCCGGAACTCCGAGAGCTTTTCGCCCCCCCACGGCGTGACCTCGAGTGCGTCGCGGTGTACGTTTGGGCGATGCGAGCGTTGGCGCTCTTGGTGTTTGGCTTGGTCGCGGCCGCACGGTTCTGGCTCTCATGGCTAAATTTGCGGCACTTGCAGCGCGAGGGGCATCGCGTGCCCGAGGTGCTCGCGGCCGATGTCGACAGCGCACGGCTATCACGGATCAGCGCTTACACCGCGGCGCGCGGGCGACTCGGGCTGCTGCGGAGCGCGCTCTCGACGCTCGTGATCGGCGGTTTCGTGTTTGCCGGTGGGCTCGGCGCGTACGACACTTGGGTGCTCGGCGCCTCGTCGTCGTTCGTGCTCGGGGGCGTAGTTTTCGTGGCGGGGCTGCTGCTCGCGAACGCCGTCCTGGCGATTCCATTTCAGCTCTATGCCGACTTTCGCTTGGAGGCGCGTTACGGCTTCAACCGCACCACACCCGGGTTGTGGTGGAGTGATTGGCTGAAGAGCACGCTCCTCTCCCTGCTGCTGACCCTCGTGCTGGTGGCCGGGGCGCTCGCGCTGGTTCGCGCCACACCGCACACGTGGTGGCTGTGGGTGACCGCGCTCGTGAGCGCCACGAGCCTGCTCTTGACGGTTCTCTCACCGTACCTGATCGAGCCGCTCTTTTATCGCATGGAGCCGCTGGATGTCGCCGGGCTCCGCGACGACATCCGCTCGCTGACAGAGCGGGCCGGCGTGCACGTCGGGCGCGTGCTCAAGGTCGACGCGTCGCGACGCAGCTCGCACTCCAATGCCTATTTCACCGGTCTCGGCCGGCAGAAGCGAGTCGTGCTGTTCGACACGTTGCTCTCCCAAATGTCGGAGCCGCAGATCCTAGCCGTGCTGGCGCACGAGCTCGGCCATTGGAAAAAGCACCACGTGCTCGTACGCATGCTGGTGATGCAAGTGCTGCTATTCATCGGCGCTTACCTGCTATTTCTGCTTTCACCCAGTGCCTGGCTGCCGCACCTCGTTGGGCTCGAGACGGCGTCCTTCGCGGCGCGGGCAGTGATCTTGGCGGTGGGCGCGTCGCTGCTCCTATTCCCGTTGACGCCGCTCTTCGCCGCCTGGTCGCGCCACGACGAGCGTGAAGCGGATCAATTCGCGGTGGACTTGCACGGCGCGCCGCGCCACCTGGCCGACGCGCTCGCTAAGCTGGGGACCGAGAATCTGTCCAATTTACACCCGCATCCGCTCTACGCCGCGTTCTACTACTCGCACCCGCCACTGGCGGAGCGCATCGGCGCGCTGCGCGCCATCGCCGCCGCGCGCGCCTGAGCGGCGCAACGCGGTGCCCTCAAAAAGCGGCGCGGTACGCTTGGTCGAAGGACGCTCGATCATGGTGAGCGACCAGAGAGCCGCCGGCAATGCCGGTCACGATGCGAATCCCCCAGGCCAACGTGCGGCTGTGTACGAGCAGGTGCACGCAATCGAAATTGGAACGGTGCAGTCTCGACCAAGGCGCAAGTAAGGCGCGCACGTCCGTGTCGTAGTCAGTGATCGATTCCCAATCATGAAAGGCAATCAAGTGCCCAGCACCGAGTGTCACACACTCGTTCAGGCTTGCTATGAGCAACTGGGCCAAGCCGACGTCCAAAAATCCCGACAACTTGGTGGAGACCACGCGCGTGGAAATGACCTCCACGGCCAGGGAGCCACCGGGGCTGGTAAAGAGTTTGAGCGGAAAGGCGGACACGCTGTACTTCGCGTACAAACGGCGTTTCGTCGGGCCGTGTAACCCACCCGATCGCAATTTACGGCGCATGGTCGCGCGCATGACCACATTTTCGGGCACTTCCGGGCTGGAAAACGGCCGTGACGGCTGGCGGAAACCGCGTACTCTCGGAGCCTCGACTAACGCCGGGAGGCTCGAAGTGAAAAAACTATTGATCGGTGTGGTGCTAGGGGTCGGAGCGCTGAGCGCGGCAGTGAGCACGAGCTGGGTTGGGAGTGCTCATGCCGCGAGCGCGGATTCAACGGCGATGCGCCTGTCGCGGATGGTGATGACCAAGGACACCTACGAGGACATGGTCAAACAAATGATGCAGAACATGATGAAGGCTTCAGGCCAAGCTCCAGACGCGAAAACAGAGCAACAGCTCGAGGCCGTCGTGATCGAAGCGCTCCCCTATGACGAGCTGCTGAGATTCAACGCCAAGGTCTACGGTGAACGCTTCAAGGACAGCGAGCTCGAAGACATCATCACTTTTTACAAAACTCCCACGGGGGCCAAGCTGCTTCGGGAAATTCCGAGCATCACCGGAGAGGTCGGCACCATGGTCGGCAAACTGCTCCCCGAGCGCCTGCCGGCGCTGCTGAAGAAGCATGGTCTCACGCACTGACCCGCGCGCCCGCGAGCCCGAGTGAAGGAGTTGGGGCGTGGGCGTTGGGCGGCGCGGACACACGGCGAGAAACACGCGGGCAAGCCGCGCAAGGCGCGCGTGCTAGGCTTGGCGTGTGACTTGGAGGAGCCAACGTTTGAACGGGGGCTACGCCGTGCTCGCCGCTGCCGCGCTGAGTGGCGGCGCGCTCGGGGCTACGGGCTGCGGTAAGGTCAGCCGCGACTCGGACAGCGCAACGGCGGGTAGTAGCACCGCGGGTAGTGGCACCGCGGGTAACGCCGGGGCCAGTATCCTTGGGGTCCCAGTCGTCGACGGTGGCGCGGTCCTCGGCGACGCGGGTCTGCAGGCCACCATCATCGCTACCTCTTCGCATGGCATTACCGGCTTCGCGATCGACGCGACCAACGTGTACTTCACGGTCGGGTCCTTGATGAATGCCGGCGATCCGGAGGCGTTTTCCTACGGCACGGTGTCGAAGTGCCCGCTCAGCGGCTGCACCGGTAGCCCGACCGTGATCGCGACAGGTCAGAACTACCCGCAGCAGATCGCAATCAACGGCTCGGCCTTGTATTGGTTCAACTACAACGCCGCAACGCTGATGCGCTGCGCTCTCAATTGCGCGGATGACGCGACGCCCCTCTTCACGTTGCCCGAGCTCCAGCCCTTGGGCTTCGCGGTGACCGCGAACAGCATCTTTTTCACGAGCCCCTACGCGGGCCTCGTGGAGGAGTGCAGCGCAGCGGGCTGCGCCGACGCAGGCGTCACCCTCGCGTCGGGTCAGCTGCAACCGACCGAGATCGCGACCGACGGCACTGAGCTCGCCTGGTCCAATTGGGGAATCCAGCACACTTCTGGCCTAAAGAACCTGACGTATAGCGACGGCGGGGTGTTGAGCTGCCCAGTCGCAGGCTGCGACGCGGGCGTCCGAACGCTGTCCTCGCTCACGAACCTCGGAAGCAGCGTGGTGGTCGAGAGCAGCACCGTTTATTGGTACGACGCGGGCAGCATCCTGTCGTGCCCCGCAACGGGCTGCAGCGCTGCTCCCCAGGTGGTCGTGGCGGGGTTGCCGCAGGGGGCCCAGGTCGGCGGTCTTTCGCTCGACACCGACAACATCTATTTCTCGGTCGACAACGGCGAGCAACAGGTGGAGCGCTGTGCCCTCACCGGCTGTCCGAACGGTCCCACCGTGCTCGCTTCAATCCCGACCAACTACCAAGTGACGACCGAGCAGACGGCCGTCGACGCGACGCGCGTGTATTTCATCGTCAACTACGGCACACAAATCCTGGCGCTGACGAAATAGCACCAGCCCGCCCGCGGCGCGCCCGGTGAGCGCACGCGCAGCGCTTGCCCGCGTGGTTGCATCGCCCACGCCCAAGCTCTTCAGAACAATCTTCATTGGGTTGCGGGGCCTGGCTGATCGGGCAAGCAACCAACTCGCTTCGTGTCGAGTACGATGTCGTCGAAGTAGAGATCGAAGGGTTGGTGCGGGTGCCAGTCATGGAAGCCGAAACCGAACAGCTGGTAGCTGCCGATGAGCCCGCTGCTCGTTCCGTTGTAGAGCGGGCTGCCGGGCGTGTGCCCGGCGGGATACGAGACGTGTTGGTCGTCGAACGTGCCGATGGGCTGGCCGTCAATCCACAGGTTGATGGTGTCGGGCGTATCCGTGAATTGCCATTCCATGCACGTCCACACGGTAGTGGGCACTTGTGGCGAGCCCGCGGGGTACGCGACCTCCTCGACCAGCGGTGAGATGTCGAGCAAATCGAAGCCCATTTGCCAACCGCCGTTGATGTTCGCCAGCTCCATGTAGCGCAACTTGGGAAACGGCTCCGGGCCGTTTGCCGAGCCCGAGCCGTTCATGCCTGCGAACACCATTGAGGTGTGCCCGCTAGTGAGTGGCTTGGGCGTGATGAAGAAATACGCGCGCCCGAAGTGCGTGCCTTGGAGCGCGGCGGGCGCAGCCTTCGTGACGATCAGCGCGTAGTCATCCGTGTTGCTGGCCAGGCCGTGCACTTGAAGCGCGTATTTGCCGTGCGCGGCGAGGGTGCTTTCGACGACGGCCGTGCCACCCGCGCCTTGTTTCAGGTCCCACTTGGCTGGGTCGATCATACCCAGCTCGAAGTCCTCACAAAACAAGCCGCTGCACGCGCTCGTGCTGCCCGCGGCGCCGGCTGCGCCACTCGAGCCGCTTGCGCCCGCCGCAGCGCCCAGGCCGGCGCCGCCGCCATTGCCTGCGCCACCTTGCGCGCCGCCCGCCTGCGCGTTCCCGGCCGAACCCCCACCCGCGCTAGCAGTCGACCCGCCACTCGAGCTGAAACCCGCGGCGCCGCCGCCTCCGTTCGAGATCGAAGTATCCGCGGGAGTCGGCGTGGCCGGTGCCGCATTCGAGCACGCGAGACACAGCGACCCGACCGACAGCAGGAGACGAAAGTTCTTTTTCATGACGAGTGAGGCGGAACGAAGAACGTCCCGCGCCACCGTCAGTGCACACTCGCCTCCCGTGCGATCAGAAATTCTATCGCTCGCCGTGTCCTTTTGTCATGGTGAGGCGCTTTATCCGTCGCGCGCCGTTACTCTGCCGCCACGGGCCGTTCCCGCTCGTGCTCGGCTTGCTCCTCGGCAGCCAGCTCCTCTGGGTCGGCCAAGCTGTCGGAAAGCTTTTTCAATACTTTGGCCACACCGATGCGGGCCACGCTGAGCGCTCGTGCCGATCGCGGGGGGGTGGGTTCCCAGCGGCCATTGGCAATCCCGTGCATGCGCTGCAAAGTGTGCATTGGAATCCTCCTGCCCAATACATAAGCAAAGATCCGGCCGACGAAAGCCCCCCGCGCGAAGCAAAAAATGGCGCCGGAACGAACCGTGGGTTACGTGCTCGACACCGCGTCGGCCGCCAACACGCGAGTTACTTCACGGACGGCGAGTCGAACAGCGCTTGGATCTTTTCGCGATTGGGCTCGAGCACTACGCCACGCTCGGTGATCAAGGCGCTCACCAGCTCCGCCGGCGTCACGTCGAACGCAGGGTGCCGCGCCGTAACGCCATTTGGCGCGAAACGCACGCCGGCAATGGCCGTGACTTCCGCGCTGTCGCGCTCTTCGATCGGGATGGCTTGGCCGTTCGGGGTCTCGAGATCGATGGTCGACAGTGGGGCAGCCACATAGAACGGGATGCCGTGCCGTCTAGCCAGTACAGCAACCATGTACGTCCCGATTTTGTTGGCGACGTCACCATTGGCGGCAACGCGATCCGCGCCCACGATCACGGCCTGCACTTCGCCACGACTCATGAAATGGCCGGCCATGTTGTCGGTGATGAGTGTGACGGGAATGTTGTCCTCAGTGAGCTCCCAAGCCGTGAGGCGTGCCCCTTGTAGAAACGGCCGCGTTTCATCGGCGAATACCGCGATACGCTTACCGGACTCGACCGCGGAACGAATCACTCCTAGGGCCGTGCCGTGACCGGCTGTCGCCAACGCGCCGGCGTTGCAATGCGTGAGCACGGTCGTGCCGTCGCGGAGCAGCGCCGCGCCGTGCTCGCCCATTTTTCGGTTGTTCGCGATGTCCTCGCGCGTCACCGCGTGCGCTTCTTCCAGCAGGCGTTGCGCGAGTTCGCGGCCCGGCAGCGCGAGCGCCGCTTGATACACGCGCTTCATGCGCGCGAGCGCCCAGAACAGGTTGACCGCGGTGGGGCGGCTTTCGGAGAGCACGCTAAACCCGGCGGTCAGCCCCGCCGCACGCCGCTCTGCAGGCTCGTTTTCGAGCGCGAGGGCTTCCAGGGCGACACCGTACGCTGCTGCACAACCGATGGCCGGCGCGCCACGCACGACCATGGCTCGGATCGCGTCTGCTACTTCACGCGCGCTGCCGTAGCTCAAGTAAACGAACTCTTTCGGCAACACGCGCTGATCGATGAGCTCCAGCCGCCCACTGCGAAAGCGCAGCGTTTCGACGCGCGACGCCGAACGCGACTCCGCGCTCATTCGCCTTCGAACTCACACAGCGCGAACACTCGCTGGCCCTGCGCCTCCAGGCGTTGGCGACCGCCGAGATCCGGCAGATCGATGACGAAACAGCATTCGACGACCTCGCCGCCACATTCGGCGATCAGCTTGCAGGCAGCTTCGGCGGTGCCGCCCGTTGCGATCAGGTCATCGACCAAGAGCACTTTTTCCCCGCGCTCGATGGCGTCCACGTGGATCTCGACCCGGTCCACGCCATATTCGAGATCGTAGTCGTGACCCCGTGTATCAGCCGGCAATTTGCCTTTTTTTCGAATCGGCACGAAGCCTGCGCCGAGTTGATACGCGAGGGCCGCGCCGATGATGAAGCCACGCGACTCGATGCCCACCACTTTGCCGAGCTTCTGGCTCTCGTAGCGTTTCACCAGATCGTTGATGGTGAGGCGGAAGCCGACCGGATCTTTGAGCAACGTCGTGATGTCACGAAACATGACCCCAGGCTTGGGATAGTGCGGAACGGTGCGAATCAGGGATTTGACGGTCATGATTTTCTTCTCGGATAGCTTAGCGTTTGAGCACGCGGCCCGCGACGACGCTGAGCTGCGCGACCAGCTCGGGCTCGCGCGCGTCCGGTGCCGTGATGAGTGCGTGCTCGAGAGCCGTGGAACAGCCGTGCGGGCACCCAGCAGTGAAGGAGGCCAAGCGCGGCGCCACCTGCGTGACGAGTGCGCGCGCGCGGCCGGCATTCTCCGTCAAGGTTTCGATGATCATCTGCACGGTCACGTCGTCGTGTTGCGGGTGCCAACAGTCGTAGTCAGTGACCATGGCAACCGTCGCGTAGCAGAGCTCGGCTTCGCGCGCGAGCTTCGCTTCCGGCATGTTGGTCATGCCGATCACATCGCAATTCCAG
>DATHOI010000779.1:0-8297 GCA_035485095.1 Polyangiaceae bacterium
CATCGGGGCGCTGCGTTTGAACACAGCCGTCAGCACCATGATGAAGCTGGTCAACCACCTGAATGGCTTCGAGGAACCACCTCGAGAGGCCGTCGAGAAGCTGCTCTTGTGCCTGTCGCCGTTTGCTCCTCATCTCGCCGAGGAGCTGTGGGAGCGAGTTGGGCACGCGCCTTCGGTGGCCAATGTCACCTGGCCCACGTTCGATCCAGAGCTGTGCATCGATGACGTGCTCGAGATCGCCGTGCAGGTGAACGGCAAGGTCCGCGGTCGTGCCGAGCTCGCCCGCGATGCCGCAGAGGCTACCGCTCAAGAGGTGGCGCTTGCCGACCCGAACGTCAGCAAGTTCCTGGAGGGCAAAACAATCAAGAAGCTGGTCTATGTCCCCGGCAAGATCCTGAATTTCATCGTGGTGTGATCGAAGGCGGGCCGGCAAATTTGGCCAAGCCCCCGGGCGTGCGGTATCAATTTCGCCAAAGTCCAACGACCATCGACCGCAGCCATTCACCCGCGCTTCCGAGCGCTGCTGAACGAGCGTAGCGGTGTGGATATATTGTTGTTTCCCGTGAAACTTGACCGCTAAGTCTTGTCGCAGCCTGCTTTTTTGTTTGAGTGCTAGCCTGTGGGTAGGGCTGCTATTGGCTCAGGCCGCGTGCGGCTACCACCCGCTTTACGGTCAGTCCCAAACACTCGCAGTATCGGTGGCAGCGGGGCAGGTCCTTGTTCCAAATACGAACGCGGTGCAGGCGGCGCTCGGCGGTGCGCGAGCCGAGTTGGCAGCCGCTGGACGCCTCGCCTCGGCTTCCGCCTTTCCACGCCTGACTGTCGACGTGTTGCGCGTGGACGAGGTTTCTCGCGCAATTCACGTGCAAGCTGGGCAGCCTTCGGCGGCGGGTATGGGCGTGGCCGTCGTCGTGCGCGCGCGTCTCCAGGAGAGCGCAGAGCAAGAGCCGACGCTGGATACTGGAGATGTCCGGCGTGCAGTCCAAATATCGGGGGACGCCGATCCGCGGGTAGATGGAGCGGTTTACGACCAGGCCCTGCGCGCTGCAGCGGAGCGCGCCGGACGTGCCGCCGCCCGAATCGCGCTCGGCGTGCCGGAACCTAGCGACGAGGCTCCGTAGCCCACGATAGCGGGCTCGAGACTACTCGAAAGAATAGCCGTAAATCCCTGAGATCAAACTGAATTATGTCGTGCCTACGGCGCGCTTGAAGCGTTTGGCATCGGCAAACATATCGACGTTGGTGAATACGTATGTTGCCTGTTGCGCCGCGCCGGTCTGCGCGATCTCCGCAAGCTTCTCGATCGCGGGATCCTCGTAGCGCGACTTATGGCCAGCTGGGCCCGGCAGTCGGTAGTAGGCGACGTTGCGCTTAGAGAGCCCGTGGTGGAGTGGATCACGCGCGGAGAGGGTCTGTGTCTCCTCAGCTAGGTCATCGGCCTCCTCCGGGTTCCATGCGGGACCGGGCTCGAAGACGATGGTGTCGAACTGCTTGCGCACGTTCTTGAGAAAATCCCGAAGGGCGGCGCGGTTAGCGCGCGAGTGCGGAAAGTCCGGGGGCGCGACGAACACGGCGGTGCGGGCTGCCAATTCCTTCGCCACCTCCCCCAAGGTGCGCAGCGCGGTCTCGATCACTTTGCCGTCGCGAAATCCTTCTTGGCCAATCTCCCTCGGCCCGAGCAGCGCGAATTCGAAGCCTGGCGGAGCCTCTCGCCGCCAGCGGCGTACCGTTCCCGGCCCGGGGACCGCCAGGTGCGTCTCCTGCACCTCCACAAACAAGTATTCCTTGAAATAGCGAGTCGCGGGTACCGCGAAACCTGCGCATCCGACGACCATCATTCGGCCGCAACCGTAACACAGGGAATCCGTCACCGCTTGCTTCGGGCCAGAAAAATCACTCTCGGCAGTGAATCCGGCCTCCGTGGCGATGGTCACAAAACGAGACAGTGCGCGAGTCGCAGGCTTCGCGCTCGTCGCCGTTTCTGAGTCGTTTCGCGATTGCGTGCGCGAGTCAAAACGCGCCCTTGGCGAGGCAGCGATGGTCGCGGGGCGCTGATGGTCCCCGTGGCGACGTGCGACGCTACTTCGCAGCTGCGCGCCAGATGCCCCACTGCTGAGTGCGAACGCACTATCGTTGGCGTGCGAACCAGCCCCGTGATTTCCCTCGAAAATCTCGTTCCTCACTCGCTGAACCGCCGGACATGGGAACCTCAGGCAGCGCTGGCGCAGGGGGCGGCGGAACACGGCCGCGGCGCGACATGAATCCCATGACGACGATCGCGAGACTCACCGCCCACCAAGGCAGGTCTCCCCACAGCTCGTAGGGTGTGCTCGCCTTCAGCCAGGCGATATTGGCTGCTAGCGGTTGCTCCTTGAACGGTTCGGTATGGGAGACGATACGTCCAACCGGATCGACGAAAGCGCTGATCCCACTGTTGGTCGAACGCACGAAAAAGCGGCGATGCTCGATCGCGCGAAACTGCGCCAAAGCCAGATGAATCCAGGGCTCAGTCGTGTCGCCGAACCAGGCATCGTTGGTCAGATTCGCCAATAGGTCTGGTGCGCCATGCTTTACGATCGAATTGACGAAGCCGGGATTGATGTCCTCGTAACAGATGAAGGTGGCGATACTGTGCCCCGCGAGCGGCAGCGGATCGAGCGTCGATCCGGGGGTGAATTTCCCGGAATTGGGTGACCATCGATAGAGAACGGGGAACATGTCCCCGAACGGCAAATACTCGCCGAAAGCCAGCAGAAACTGCTTGTCGTAGCGACCGACGAGGTGCCCGGTTTGGTCCGTCAGCAGCGCCGAATTGAAGAGCACGTACTCGCGCTCGTCGCTCACCTCGCGCACCAGCACGCCGCCGAAAAGTGCCGGCACACCCAGTTGTCGCGCGAACCGTGAGTAGAGCTGCGGCCCGGCATTGCGCTCGTCGACCGCGCTCATTACCGAAGTTTCGCTCCACACGACCAGGTCGAGCGGGCCGTCCTTTTGCAGCTCTCGGGTGAGACGGAGGTGCCTCCGCAACCCCTCTCGCTGATCCACGCGCTTGCCTTCTAGGCTCATGTTCGCCTGCACGAGCCCGACCCGCGCATGCGGCGCAGACTTCGTCTTGGCGTCCACCTCGGGGATGCGCACGGCGCCATAAAGCGCCGAAAGTGCGACGATTGCCGCATATCCAGCGACGAGCCGCCAGTTGACGGCTCGTTTCTGACGCAATGCGAGGAGCGGCTCCGCAAACGCCAGGTTGGCGGCGACAAGCGTTAGCGCGACCGCGATTGGTCCGCCCAATTCAGCGACCTGGGCCAGCGCCGGCACTTGGCGGACTGTCGCGCCGTAATACCAAGGGAAGAGCAATGGGTAGACGAGTTCGCTCGCGGCGAAGGCCAATGCGAACGCCAACCCAGGCGGCCAGCCGCGGCGTTCGGCACGAGCGCTGAGTAGGCCCGCCAAACCGATCCGGCCCGCTTGATAGCCGCACAAGATCGCCATGAAGAGCACGCACAGCGGAGTAGGGAAGCCGCTGAACGTTCGCAGCATGTCGAGTAGCCAGTAGAACCCGGCCATCGTCATGGTGAAGCCCGCCGCCCAGCCCAGCCCGAACGCCCGACGTGGTGTCTGCCCACGGAGCGCGACGATCAGCGGAACCAGCGCGACGAACGAGAGCGGCCAAACGTCGATGCCGGGAAAGGCCAAAAAATACAAAAACCCGCACAGGACCGCGGCCCCGTAAGCCGGGAGGCTGGGTAGCACCGCGCTTGGTTTGACAGCCTTTGGCGGGTCGTCGGCAGCCTTCAAGCGCCGAGAACCTTTTTTACACGGAGCAGCAGGTCGTCGATCTTGAATGGCTTCGTAATGTAGTGCCGCGCACCAGACTGAATGCCTTTGATGACCTCTGAGGGCCCAGTCTTCGCCGTGAGGAAGATGATCGGGATGCCCTTGAGCCCGGGAAGTTGTCGGACCGCGGCGGCAACGGCATGCCCATCGAGCCCGGGCATCATGACGTCGAGCAGCAGCAGATCGGGGGCAGGGGCCTCCGCAGCGCGAGCGAGCGCCGCTTTCCCGTCACTCACGACGACGACGTCGTAGTGCTGCGCCAACACCTTCGCCAGCATGGTGCAGATCGACGGATCGTCTTCGGCGACTAGGACGCGCTTTTTCTTGCCGGCTTCAGCCACCCAACTACTCCGTGCGCTTGATGATGTGGAAACCGAACGGTGTCTCCACTATGCCGCTAAGTTCCCCTGGTTTTAGGGCAAAAGCCGCATCTGCGAATGGCTTGACCATCTGGTTGCGCCCGAACTTGCCCAAAGTGCCCTTGCCCAGCTTGGCGCTCGGGTCGTCGGAGTATTTCTCCGCCAGATCCCCGAAGTTTGCGCCGCCTTTTGCTTGGGTGAGCACGGTGTTTGCTAGCCGTTGCGCTTCTGGCTTGCTGCGCGTGATGGTCGGAGCTGCGCGCATCGAGCCCTTGTATGCGATCAGAATGTGCGATGCGCCAATCATCTCGTTGGCGGCGTCGTTTGTAGGCGCGGGTGCGGGTGCGGGTGGTGTTGGAGGCGCTGACGGCGCAGACGCCGGCGCCGCAGCGACTTGCTGCTGCTGCGGCGGCGCGCCAGAGCCGGGTTCCGTCAGACAGGTGCAGGCGGCGAGAGTGAAGGATAGAAGACCGAAGCAAACGGAGTCGCGGACTGACATGCGGGCGATAGCTAATTGCGGTCCTCTCGCGGATTCAAGGGCTACCGTGGCGCGCTTCCGCTCTACCCACGAAAACTTTGGTCTCCTGAGCAAAGAAAAGTCTCGGGCCGGCTGCGCGCCCCCTGGCGATTGCTTGCCGTCGGCCGTCGGCCGGCCCCATAGTCCCCGGTGATGCCGAAGATCCTCCACATCGAGGACGATCCCGCGAACCGCCTGCTGGTGCGAAAGCTGCTGACGCCGGCCGGCTTCGAGGTCATGGACGCGGCCGATGGCCTGGAGGGTATTCGCCTAGCGCTCGATCATCGCCCCGACTTGGTGCTCGTGGACATCGCAATTCCTGGCTTGGATGGCTACGAGGTCACGCTGCGGCTGCGCTCCGAGCCGAAGCTGCGCGGCGTGCCGATCGTTGCCATCACCGCGGAGGGTGATCGCGACACCAGCCTTGCGGTGGGCTGTGATGGCTTTCTGCAGAAGCCGATCGATGCCCGTTCATTCGCAGACAAACTGCGCGGCTACCTGGATGGCCGCCGTGAGAGCACCTCACCAGATGCCACCGGACAGCACCTCCGTCTGCAGAGCCAACGCATCGTCTCGCACCTCGAGGAGAAGATAGCCGAGCTTTCCGCGGCAAATCAGCGATTGCTTGGCGCTGATCAGGCGAAAAAGGAGTTCTATCGGAACATTTCTCACGAGCTTGCCACGCCGATGACGCCCATCGTCGGCTACCTGAAGTTGCTGATCGACGGCGAGCTTGGCGACCTGGAGACTCCGCAGGTCAAAGCGTTGCGCGCGATGTCCGACTGCGTGCAACGTCTACGGCGCCTGATCGACAACCTGTTGGACGTGACGGCCCTCGAAACCGGCCGCATGCGCTTTGCGCAGCGTGAATTCGACCTCGCAGAGTTGGTTCGAACCGCAATTGCCCGACAGCCCGGTCTGAATGACGGCCGCTTGCGGTTGGTGGCTGATCTGCCGAAGCGAGGCACACTCGTTGGCTACGGGGACGTCGAACGGCTGGGCCGCGCGGTGGACCAAATGCTCGATAACGCCGCAAAATTTACGCCGGACGGCGGCACGGTGGGCGTTCGGGCCCGGCGTCTTCAATCCGGGCATCTCGAGCTTTGCATCGCCGACACGGGGCCGGGCGTCCCGCACGAGAAGGCGTCGCGCCTGTTCGAGCCGTTTTATCAGGTGGACGGCTCGCCAACGCGGGCCTTCGGTGGCACGGGTGTCGGCCTGGCGGTAGTGCGTGGCGTCGCCCTCGGCCACGGCGGCGACGTCAGATTGGTCTCGCCAGGCATGGAGGAGATCGTCGGGGTGCGCTTGAATGGCGCGGCCTTTTACTTCGTTCTCCCGCCGCGCAGCGCGTCGGGCAGTGAGCCGCCGTCGCGTCCGGCATGAGCGCGGAGCCCATTTATCTCGATTGGAACGCGACCACGCCTCCGCACCCCGAGGTGTTGTCGGCGATGGCGCGCGCTAGCGCCGAGACCTGGGCGAATCCAGCCAGCACGCACCGTCTAGGGCGCCGAGCGCGTGCCATCGTGGAGGACGCGCGCGAGAAACTCGCCGAGCTGTGCGCCGTTCATTCGCGCGACGTATTGTTCACTTCAGGCGGCACCGAGGCGAATAACCTCGCGCTCAGCCGAGCGCCGGGGGTTGCGCTGACTCGGCTCGAGCATCCGTCGATTGTTCGCGTCGCCGAGGCGCTCGCGGCCCGCGGTGTCCCGGTCGAGTGGGTCGAGGCATCGAGCTGCGGCAGGGTCGAAGCTGAGGCGTATCGGATTGCCTTGCAGCGCCTGCCTCGAGGCTCGGTGGCAGCGCTAATGGCCGCCAATCACGAGACCGGTGTGATCCAACCCATTGAAAAGGTTGCGCTCGTCGCCCACGAGCTTGGCGCGACGCTACACGTGGACGCGGTGCAGGCTCTCGGCAAGCTGCCGCCAGAGCAATGGCGCTTTGCGGACAGTCTTTCGGTCGCCGCGCACAAGATCCGCGGTCCCAAAGGCATTGGTGCGTTGGCATTTCGCGGTTCGAATGCCCCCAGGCCGGTGCTACTCGGTGGGAGCCAAGAGCGGGGTCTGCGCCCCGGCACAGTGGATCCGGTTGCCGCTGCGGGCTTCCTGGTCGCGCTAGACCGGGCAATCGGTGGTCCCGCGCGCTACTGTGAGCTCGCAGAGCTACGCAACGACCTCGAAAGCTCGTTCGCTGACGTGGCGCTCGTCAACGGCGGGGAGGCGACCCGCTTGCCGCACGTGTCGAACCTCTCGTTCATGGGCAGCTCTGGCGACGAGCTCGTGGCAGCCCTAGACCTGCTCGGCGTTTGCGTTTCGAGCGGCAGCGCGTGCAGCGCTGGAACCACGGAGGCGTCTGCGGTCATCACGGCCATGTTGGGGCGTGAACGCGCGCAGGCTGCAGTCCGTATCAGCTTGGGCGAGAGCACCAGTTTCGACGATATTCAGGCTGCAAAGACGGCTCTTCGGCGCGCGCTCGGCACGGCCGAGCGAAGCCCTTGAAGTGATGGATGATCCCGCGTGTACTTTGTTCGCGCGCGCAATGCAGAGCCAATACGCAACTGATCGGGATGACTCGCGATTCGGGCTGCGTGCTTCGCGAATGACTCGTTCCATTGAATAGAACTGAGCGAGGGTCACGCTGATCATCAGCTCAGTATCCCCGCGCAGGTCTAGAGATCACTTGAGAAATAATCTCTAAGTATTCGATTTTAAACGTGCAGTGACCGTTTCGTACAACGCGAGCGCTGCCGCGACAGACGCGTTCAACGAGTCGATTCGACCGCTCGCCGTGAGCCGACCGACTGCCGTGCAGGCGCGCCGGACACCGCGCCCCATCCCTTCGTGCTCATTGCCCACGACCAGGATCATCGGCCCGGTCAGATCGAGCTCACCGATTCGCTCGGGCGCGTGGGAGTCCAACCCGACAATCGAGATGCGGCGCTCCCTTGCCGTGTTGAGTGCGCTCACGAGCGAGGGCACGCGGCACAGCCGCGCATGCTCGATCGCCCCCGCCGAGGCTCGACCCGTCGCGGGGCTGAGCGGCGCGGAGGAATGCTCACCCCAAATCACCGCGGCGTTAGCGACTCCGACCGCCGATCGGATCACGGCTCCGAAGTTCTGCGGGTCCTGAATGCCGTCCAAGGCGAGCGCGAGCAGCGTGGAGTCATTCAACAGCTCGTCGATTGGCGTGAGGCTCAGCTCCGGACCCCAGGCGGCAGCTCCCTGATGTTGTGCGGCGTCCGTCCAACGCTCGAGATCGGCGCGCGGCGCGCGCACGACTTCTTGCACGCCCTGATCGGCGGCAAAGCGGGCTAGGGCGTCGAGCGTAGGGCTCGGCTTTTCCTCCAGAGCCACGCGCTTCAGTCCGGAGCGATGCACGCGGATGGCCTCGCGAACCGGCTGCAGTCCCGCGATCAGCCGCAGACCAGCAGTGCCTGGTGGGCGCTCGACGACGCGCGGCGCGCGCTCAGGCCAGCGCCGACGCACGTTGTATCTCATCACTGATGGCGCGAGCCGCGGCGGCTGGATCGGCTGCGTCTCGGATTGGGCGACCAACCACGAGCAGGCTTGCGCCCGCTCGAATCGCGG
>DATHOI010000780.1:0-10357 GCA_035485095.1 Polyangiaceae bacterium
TCATCGCCGAAGCGCAGATGACCGGTCAGCTCGAGCACCCGAATATCGTTCCCGTGCACGAGCTCGCGGTCTCCGAGCAGGGCGTCCCGTATTTTACGATGAAGCTCGTGCAGGGCATCAACTTCGATGCTTGGCTGCGCGACCCGGAGCACCGGCTAGGCTCGACCGAGCGCCTGCAAGAGGGCTTGGAGATCTTCTTGAAGGTCTGTGACGCCGTGGCGTACGCGCACCATCGCGGCGTAATTCACCGGGATTTGAAGCCCGAAAACATCATGGTGGCAGGCTTCGGCCAGGTGTACCTGATGGATTGGGGACTCGCCAAGCTGACCAAGACGCGACCCGCGTCTGGCGCGCGTGCACAGATGGAAGCCAAGGGGCCAGTCGGGACTCCGACGTTCATGGCGCCCGAGCAGGCGCGCGGCAACCCGGAGGAGATGGACGAGCGCAGTGATGTCTTCGGGCTCGGCGCCATCTTGTACGAGATCGTCAGCGGCAAGATGCCCTACGGCTCGTCGATGAACGTGGACTTCGTGCTGGCGCGCGCGGTGGCTGGAAAGATCGTGCCAATCGACGAGGCCACGATCGGCATTGGTGTCTCCAAGCGTATCCGCAGCATCGTGCAGAAAGCCGTGGCCGCGGATCCGAACGAGCGTTATCAATCCGTGGTCGAGCTGCAAGAAGCAGTGCGTGGCTTCTTGCGGGGCGGGCTGCACTTGCCTCGCAAGACCTTCGCGCCGGGTGCGATCATCATCCACGAGGGTGAGGTGGGAGACGCGGCGTACATGATCGTCAGCGGTAGCTGCCGCGCGTTTCGCGCGGTCGGGGGCGGGCAGGAGACGCTCGGGACCATGACGGCGGGCGACGTGTTCGGTGAAATGGCGCTCTTGCTCGCGGAACCGCGGGCGGCCAGCGTGCAAGCGGTCGATCCGGTCACCGTGTTGGTTTTGGATCAGCAGACCATGACCGCGGGGCTCGGCTTCGACGGCTGGACCGGCGCGCTCGTGCGCGCGTTGGCGCAGCGCTTTCGCGCGCTCGAGAAGCAAGTGCGTGAGTCGGGGATCAAGCGCACCTAGTTTTGCGTGACGCTCGGCGCGGCGTCAGGCCTTCTCGAGCTTGGAGAGGAGCTCGAGCGGTAGCCAGAGCGGGAATAGCGCGGGCGTGGCTTGGGCGAGCAGCGCCGCGCCGCGCAGACCGCGCGTTGCGACGCCGTCCCGGCCGATCACGCGAAACGCGCCTGCCCAGGTCTCGTTCGCTGGGCGCGGGGTGATCTCGAAGCGGGCGCACCAGTCGAGCCAGCCGAGTACGCGCGCGAGAGCGCGGCCGCGTTCGTTTTCGGGATCGTACTCGAGGCGACGCTCGCGCAGCTCGGGCGTGACGAACGCGAGGTAGGACGCGCCCATGATCCAACTGAACAGCTCCACGCGCGCGCTCACTTCGATCCAAAAATGAAACAGTACGCCGACCCACAGCGCGGCGCGGCGCGTGCGCGGAAACCAAAGCCCGAGCGCGATGAATAGCTCCGTACAAATCGCAATTTTTGCCGCGAGGCTCGCGAATAGTGCGGACGACAAAGCGAGCGTGAGCGAGCCCGGCAAGTGCAGCCCGCGGCTGGCCCAGAACGGCGCGACGCTCTCGAACCGCATGCGTAGCACTTGCCCGCCGCGCCAATCCGAGTCGAGCAATTTCCCACCAGCCGAGCTCAGGTACACGAGCGAGACTTGGATTTGAAGTAACCGTCGCGCAAATGTCGGGGCGAGGCGCGCGCTCGCGGGCAAGTGGTGAGGGCTGCGCTTGGCGAGCAAGAAGGAACGGTCACACGGTGTGAAGGCGAGCAAGAACCCGAGCAGCAGCAAGGCGTAGCGGTTGTTGTGATATTGCAGCCGGTCGCAACCGAGGATGAACAAGCCGATGCCCGACGCAAGCAGTAGCGAGCCACGCGGCCACAACCCAAAGAAAGCGAGCAACGCAGCCAGTGCCTGAACGGAGAGCAGCAGCGCATATGCCGTGGCGGATGGCACGAACGCCTCAGGCCAAATCGGTAGATGAAAAAAATCCCCGAAATAGCCGCCGTCTTTCAGCTCCAGGATGAGCCGCGCTCCGTTCAACAGCAGCAGCACACTGAGCGCCAAGCGCAATAGCCCGAGCAGGTAAGCGTCGCGCTCCTCGCTGAAGAGCCACGCCGCCCTACGGACTTCAGTGGCGTTCATGGTCGGCTGGCCTCCAGACGCACTTGCCCTGCTTCGTGACCATTCTTGAGTGTATCGACGACCGCGATGAGCGCCTGCGTTTCGCTATCGTCCGGGATGTGCGCGGCCACGTCGCGCAGCGCAAACTGCAAGCGAAACAGTTGGGCTTGCAGGCCATACGAGGCATGAATGGAGCTGCCGAGCGTGCCGAGCACGCCGTCGTGCACACGAGCTTGCCAGCGGAAGGTGTGCTCGACCCCGTGGGCGTCCTTGGCCCGCCACGCGCCATCGCGAATTGCGAGCAAGCGTAGATGACCTTTGTAGCGCGCCCGACGCAAAAGCGTGATTTTCAGATCCGATGACTCATTGAACATCTGAAACCCGAAGACGAAGTCCGGGCCGCGCTGGGCGCGCATCAAGATCACGGCCTGTACGCTCAAGTACGTGAAGAAGAAGACAGCCCTCGCCTTCAGCGGCAGGTCGAGCAACGAGCGGACCATGGCATTTCTCGGCTCCCGTCCAAGTGTCGTGAGTCAATCAAACGTCCCAGAAATTTCTGGGGCCCCGACAGGGTGAGACGCCAGAAATTTCCCGGGCCTTGGCTTCGTGTACTCATCCGCTGTTCTGTCTCGATAGTGTGCTGAATCTTGGATTCGGCACACTATCCTGTTGGCACGAAAAAATCCCTGGTTTCCTGGGGTTTCGCTGGCGGACCTTCGGCATTAGGTTGTGTTCGTGGCGAGTGGATTTTCGCCACTCAGGAGCCGTCGATGAAGCTTCGTAAGCGAGTCATTGTCGTGGGCGGCGGGTTCGGCGGCATTTCCACGGTGAAGGCGCTGGCGCACGCGCCGGTACACGTCACCTTGCTCGACCGCTCGAATCACCACCTGTTTCAACCACTGCTTTATCAGGTAGCGATGGCCGGTCTCGGTCCGAACGAGATTGCCGCGCCCATTCGCAGTGTGCTGCGTCACCAAGACAACGCGCGCGTGTTGTTGGCAGAGGTCACCGGCGTGGATCTAGCCGCGCGGCGCGTGTTTACACGTGAGTGCCCGCCCATCGAATATGATTTTTTGGTGCTGGCGCCGGGCGCGGTCAATGCGTATTTCGGTCATGATGACTGGGCGCACGTCGCGCCCGGTTTGAAGGACTTGGACGATGCGATCGAAATCCGGCGCCGCGTGCTGCTCGCCTTCGAAGCGGCGGAGCGCGAGTCCGACGCGACCGCGCAGCGTAAGCACCTGACCTTCGTCGTGATCGGCGCTGGCCCGACGGGTGTGGAATTGGCGGGCGCCATCGCGGAGCTGGCGACCTTCGTGTTGGCGCGCGACTTTCGCGCCATCAAGCCGGATGCCACGCGCGTCGTGTTGGTGGAGGGCGGTCCGCGTGTGCTGAGCTCGTTCGACCCGGATCTGTCGCAGCGCGCGATCGACAGCTTGCACCAAATGGGGGTGGAGGTGAGGCTCGGCGCGCGCGTCACGGAGATCGATTCACAAGGCGTCTCGCTCGGCGCCGAGCGGATCGCTGCGTCGACCGTGCTCTGGGCCGCAGGCGTGCGGGCTTCGCCGTTGTGTGAGCGCTTGGGGCTTCCGGTCGACCGCGCGGGTCGCGTCAAGGTCGAGGCGGATTGCTCGCTGCCCGGCCACCGGGAGGTATTTTGCATCGGGGACGCGGCAAACTTCACCCCAGAGGGTGAGGAATCGCCGCTGCCCGGCGTCAGCCCCGTGGCCATGCAGCAAGGCCGCTTCGTGGCGCGCTCCATCCAACGCGCGATCGAGAAGCACGAGCCCGGCACGTTCGCCTACCTCGACAAAGGGTCGATGGCCACAATCGGACGCCGGCGCGCAGTGGCGGCGGTAGGCAAGCTTCACCTGAGCGGTCTCTTGGCTTGGCTCGCGTGGCTCACCGTTCATATTTTCTATCTGATCGATTTTCGCAACCGCGTCGTGGTGCTGTTCGACTGGGCTTGGTCGTACTTCACCTATCAGCGCGGCTCGCGTTTGATCACGGGGCACCGTTTGGAGGCGGGTGTCCCCGATCGCCTTCCCATCGTGAGCGAAGTTGCACCGTTGCCCGCTCTCGCGGCTGCTGCAAAATCAGGCAGCGGCGCTGCGTAGCGCTAGCGCTAGCCCCTGAAATTCATTGCAGATATGCGCTGGGAACGGCCCAACCGAGGCCGCCACGGCGACGAACATCGCGGTGCGCGGTGACTCGTGCGCCATGAAATACTCGACCAGTTGCGTGGTGGTCTTCACCGTGTGCGGCACGAAGGCGGGGCGCCGCAAGGTGCCGGCCAATTCGTTCAAGAGCTCCATGGTCGGGCCCGTGGCGAGCAGCAACACCCGCAACCGCTCCAAGATTTCGTAGGTCTTGAGCCGGTCCGCGACCCAGATCGCGGACTGGTTCGAATCCGGAAGCAACCTGGGCGAGAAAGGGAGCGGTAGCTCACCCGCGCTCGCGTCGGGGGTTGCCGCGGCAAAGAGCGCCCCTTGGTCCATGGTGCGGAGTACGGAATAGCCAGCGCGCACCAAGAGCACGCGTAGGGTCGACTCGCTGAAATTGGTCAGGTGCGCGTTTTGGAAGAAGTTCTCCTGCAAGAGCCCGTACGGTTGGTACACATTGGGCACCTCGATCACCATCCGACCTCCCGGCTTGAGCCAGCCACGCATGCGAATCAGCGCGGCGAGCGGGTCGTGCAGGTGCTCGAGCACGTGGAAGCTTTGGATTTGGTCGAAGCGCTGTGTACCGGGGTCGTAGTCCTCGATCGTGCCAACGAAACAGGGAACGCCAGCTTGGAGCGCCTTGGCCGCTTCGTCGCGGCCGGGCTCGATGCCGCACACTTCGACGCCGAGCGTGTCTCGCATCACGGCGAGCGTGCGCCCGTGACGGCAACCGATCTCGAGCACTCGATCGCCACGCGCCGTTTCTCCGAGCGTGCATGCGTTGCTGGCTTGGATTCGGTGCCATGCGTCCAGCGCGGCGTCGTAGTTTCGCTCACCGGGTTTGGCGCTGCCGCCGCCTTCGACCGGGTAACCCACGTCGCCGTAGTGTTCGCGGTAACCGCTGGCGTAGTATTCGGCCATCGCTTCGCGACTCGGCCGCGGGGATTGATAGACGAGCGCGCAATGGTCGCAGGCGATGTTGCGCACGCTCATGTTGAAGCGCCCGCGCGTTCCGACTTCGAGCCCGGTCGAGCTCACGCCGCACGCTGGGCAGAGGGGGATTTCGGTGGCTTCGGGAGGGGTGTAGGTCACCCTTGTGCGTCAGCAAATTTCACGCCAGCCGTTGCTCGCGTGAGTCGCCGAGTTGACCCAGAAATTCCGCGGTATTTGCGTGGTTTCTAGCGAGTTCGCGTCACGCGTTTGACGTGTCAACGGCCTGACTCGCCAGTGTCTTGACGGGCCAGCCTCGCCGATCGATCGGCTCGAGCAGGCAGGAAATCCCGACGCTAGAGAGCATTCGCTCGAGACCACTTATGGGCGGCTGGCATTTCAGGTATTAGCTGCGATTCTCGCCGCTTCGGCGCTCGTGTGCGCGGGTCGTTGGCGCTGGTTCGCACGATACGTTAGTGGTATATGACGATCATGTTCGAAGCGGGCTCGACCTGGAACATTCAATTGTCTCACGCGCCGGAGATTCATTGGATGGGGCGCGCCGTGCACGGCTTGGAACGGCGAGTGGAACGGTACGTGCTGTGGGCCTGGGCTATCCACTTTTACAAATACGAGGGTGACCTCTTTCTAGATGGTGACCGCGTATCGATCAGACCAGGCTCAGTGGGGATTATTCCACCCGGGGTTCGCCAGGAATATCGCTATCGCGGTCGGTCGGAGCATTTGTTCGCGCACTTCTCCGTGCCTGAATCTGGCTCCACTCCCGAGGCTGAGATCTTGCCCATCGCCGTGATGCAAGACATGGGGGTCGATTTCGCGCGCATCTCGCAGCGCTTCGAAGACGCGATCAATGCTGCTGGTGAGCGACCCGCGCGCACGTCCGCGCGCATCTGGGACATTCTGTGGGAGCTCGCCGAGCGCACGATGCGTACCTCGGAGCGTCCGCGCGGTCGGCACGCGGCTGTCGAACACACGTGTCAGATCATTCAAAGTCGGCTCTCTGAGCCGCTCAAGTTAACCGGGCTCGCGCGCAGCGCCGGGGTCTCTCCGGCGCACTTGACGCGCTTATTTCGAAGCGAGCTGAGCGAAACCGTGACCGACTATCTGCGCAAATGTCGACTCGACCGCGCCTGGCACCTCTTGCTTCATTCGGACCTGCCCATCAAACAGGTGGCCTGTGACGTGGGCATTCAGGACTTGCAGCTTTTCAACAAGACGATTCGGCGTGCCTTCGGGGTTGCGCCGCGCGCACTCCGCGAGCGGGGCCCCAACTACCGCGTCTGATGGCGGAGTGAGGCATGAGGGCTGCTCGTGGATTTGGGTCCGAGCTCCGTTTTTGAAACCCTTCTGCGTGTGCGCCGTACCTGACTCATGCGACACCTCTTGATTTCGATGACGCTGCTCCTGGCCGTAGCGGGTTGCCACGAAAGCGCGGCGAATGACGAGCAGGCTGGGCGCTCCCCCGTCGCGCCTGCCAACGCCACTTCCTCCGCGCCGATCGCCGCAAAGGTCGGTACGGATCCAGGCCACGTCGGGCGCGGCACGCCGCTCACGCCGCAAGCTGGGCATGAGCTCGCAGCATTTTCTGCCGGTTGTTTCTGGGGCGTCGAGGACGCTTTCCGACACGTCCCCGGCGTCACCGCGACGGCCGTTGGTTACACGGATGGGCACACCGCCGACCCCACCTACGAGCGGGTCTGTCAGCATGACACCGGTTACGCAGAGACCGTGCTGCTCGAGTTCGACCCGCAGCGCGTGAGTTACGCTCGCCTGCTCGACATTTTTTTCCAGATCCACGACCCGACGACCTTGAACGCCCAAGGTCCGGACGAAGGCGACCAGTACCGTAGCGCCATTTTCACGAGCTCGCCGGCGCAAGACCAAGCAGCGCATGCCGCGCTTTCGCGCGCGCAAAAAAAGCTGTCCGACAAGATCGTGACGGAGATTGCGCCGCTCAAGCCGTTTTATCGCGCTGAGGACTATCACCAGCAATACGCGGAGCGCACCGGCACGCACGGTTGTCCGATCCGCCAATTTTCCTCGGACGGCTCGGCATCGCTCTGAGCTCGTTCGGTTCAGCAGCTCTGCGCAAGTGCTCGGCTCAGCTCGGGAGGTCGCCGAGCTCGCGCAAGATGCGTTCGGTCACGCGTCTTCTGACGGGTTTGAGATCGACATTGGGCTCGTGTCCGTCGAGCACCGTGGCGAAGAAGACGCGCCGCTCACCGAGCTCCACGAAGCCAACGAACCAGCCCACTTCGCTCGGTTGCTCGGGCGGCCCAGCGGAGCCCGTCTTGCCGCGCAGTACGTAGTCTGGGCCGACGTCTAATGTGAGCACGTCACGCACGGTGTCGAGCGTGCGTTCTTGGATCGGTAATTTGCCGCCGTCGAGCCGGCGCAAAAAGTCGATCTGTTGAAACGGCGTGATGCGGAGCGCGCCGCCGAGCCAGAAAGAGTCGATCGCACCGGTGATGTCGCGATTGCCGTAGTCGAGGCGATTCACCCAGTCCTTCATTTGCGCTTCGCCAACTTTGCGAGCAATGCCTTGAAAGCATGGGAAGCACGAGACCTGTACAGCGGAACGCAGGGTATGGTCGCGATTCCAGTCGGGGTTCTCGTACTGTTTTCCGTCCCAGGGTAACGGGCTGTCGGCGTCGCTCACTACGCCAGTCTCGAGACCGATGATGGTATTGGCGATCTTGAACGTGGAAGCCGGGATATAGCCGTGGTCACAACGACTCGGATCGCTGCACATGAGCTTGCCGTCTCGCGAGTCATACAGTGCCAGCGCACCGCTCACGTGCTCCGCCTCGAACGCGTGCAACGCCGCAGGCAGCGTGCCGGCTCGCTCAGTCGTTGGCAACGCTGGCGCCGCGCTCGATGAAGCAACTGGCGCGGAGCTCGGCTGCTCTGCACCAGGGCTCGATTTCAGCGCGCTGGCGCAGCCCGTTGCGAGCGCCAGGAGTGCCAATGAGTACGACAGCGACTTCATGATACGGATACTTCTCACACCCTGCCACATACGACTAGCGCGACCTAGAGTCGAATCTGTACGAGGTGGCGATTTCTGTCAGTATTGAGTGCATGCGATTCTCAAGCTTGGGAGTGGGTTCGCGGTTGGCTTGGTGTGCGTTGCTGGTGTTACCGGTGTGGGCCTGCGCAACCGCCGAGAATGGTGGGCCGTCGGACGGCGACGCGCTCGACACGAGCGCTGGCTCGGGTGGAGATGTCGCGACCAGTGGCGGTTCATCGGGCCAAGTCGGGACGGTGAGTGGCTCGAGCGGTACGAGCTTCTCTGGCGGTACCAGCAGCGGCGGCTCGAACAGCGCCTTCGGCGGTGGCTCGGGTCTTGCGGGTAGCTCGAGCTCAGCGAGCGGCGCAGCGGGGCAAACTGGGACCGGCGGTGCGACTGGCGCTTCGGGCAGTGTCGGTGCTTCGGGTTCGAGCGGTAGCGCTGGAGCGAGCAGCGCCGCTGGCTCAAGCAGTGGCGGCGCGGCGGGCAAAGGTGGTGCGGCGGCGGGCGGCGCGGCGATGGGCGGCGCGGCAGCAGGCGGCGCGGCGGGCAAAGGCGGCGCGGCTAGCGGCGGTGCGGCGGCGGGCGGTGCGGCCAGCGGCGGCGCGGGCGCGGGCGGCAGCGCAGGCAAGAGCAGCACCGGCGGAGCCGTCGGTTCGGGTGGCGCTAGCGGCGGCGGCACATGTGACGCCGCGCACTCCGTCGCCACGGTGACCACGAGCACGACCTACACCGGCAAGGCGAACGACTGCATCACGCTGAGCGTGAACAAGACGTACGCGACCGTGAACATTCAGATGCAAGCGCTGCCGGGCACCGTCGGCTATCCCGTGCCGTTCACCTACTCGAGCTGCTTGGGCAGCGGCTCCGGCTCACTGACCGCCGACTTCGCGCAACCAGCGCTCGATGTGGGCACGAACCCGGAGTGCGACTTTTACGTGCAGTTCACGGGCGGCGCGACCGAGCTCAAGTTCACCTACTACGATTGATCCGCTCGGCCCGACGCGGTACACGACGCGCGCCATGGAACGAGGCGCACGTTGAGCTTATTGATCGCGATTCTACTGGGTATCGTCGAAGGGCTGACCGAGTACCTGCCCGTGTCGTCGACCGGGCATCTGATCTTGGTCAGCCAATTTTTGGGTCAAACGAGCGAGGGCGCCAAGGCGTTCGACATCGTGATTCAACTCGGGGCGATCTTGGCGGTGGTCGTGCACTACCGTCGCTTGCTCGGTGCGCGCGTGGCCGGCTTGTTGCGCGGGGATGTCGAATCCGTGCGCTTGGCGGGAGCGCTCGCCGTGGCCTTCGCGCCCGCAGCAGGCGTCGGGTTCTTGCTTCACAAAACGATCAAGGAGCACCTGTTCGGGCCGCTGCCAGTGGCAGGCGCGCTGTTCGTCGGTGGCGTGCTGATGATCGTCGTGGAGCGGCTGCGCGCGAAGCGGAAGGTCGAGGGTTTGCACGGCCTCGAGCACGTGACTCCGGGGCGCGCGCTGATCATCGGGCTGGGGCAGTGCTTGTCGCTCTGGCCCGGCGCGTCACGATCGATGTGTACGATCGTCGCCGGCCAAGCCACGGGGCTTTCCACGGCCACTGCGGCGGAATTCTCGTTTCTGCTCGCGCTGCCGACGCTGGGCGCCGCCACGCTGTACGAGGGGTTCAAGACCCGCCACGAGCTCGCGTCGACGGTGGGTGGCGCCGAAGTTTGGGTCGGGCTGATCGTCTCGTTCTTCGTGGCCTGGGGTGTGATCGCCGTGTTCATCCGCTACTTGCAGCGCCGCGGACTCGAGCCCTTCGGCTACTATCGAATCCTCCTTGCGGCGCTGGTGCTTTGGCTCGTGCGCTGAAAGCTACGCTCGTAGCGTTCGCCTGCCTCGGTTGCGCGCCCTGTCCATGCCAGGTCGCGCCGCATCAGGGCACAGCGGCGAGCTACCACCCGCCGCACTACGACCACGGTGCGTTCAGCGTGGCCATGCAGGGCGGCCAGGCCTGGTTCATTGCGCCGGATGGACAGCGTTTCTTGTCGCAGGGTGTAAACCACGTGGGTGACA
>DATHOI010000781.1:0-4485 GCA_035485095.1 Polyangiaceae bacterium
CACCCTTCGACACTCGACCGCTCGCTTCGGAACGGTCAACCCAAGCTGCGCGACACGCGCTCCGCCACCGCACGCGTGACGGAAATGGCCTTTTTCAAGCCGACGCCGTGCAAACGCACGGCTGGCCCTGCGCACGTGACACAGCCCTGCAATGCCTCGCCCAAGAAGATTGGCGCCGCGACGACGGTCAGACCGGGCAACCATTCGCTATCGTTCACGTCATAGCCGCGCTCGACCGCTCGCTTCACAAGCGCAGCCGAAGCGCGCGCTGCCGTGGGACTACCCGCCAAGAGCTGCGGCGCGAAGCCCAAGTACAAGCGCCCGCTGGCGGTCACGTCCACCGGCACCTCCGCGCCTACGTCGGGAGCGACGCGCAACATGCCCGTGCCTTCGACCTTGCTCAGCACGACCAAGCGCCCCGCGCGCGCCTTGACCAGGAAGAACGTCTCACCGAGCGTACGCGCGGCACGCTCGAGCTCGAGCTCGCAGGCACGCACGATAGGATCGAGCGCGAGTGCGCCGAGCCCGAGCCGCACGAGCCCCATGCCGAGCGCGTAGCGCCCGTCGACCTGCTGCTCGACCAATGCAGCGCCCAGCAACGACACCAGCAAGCGATGCGTGGTCGGCTTGGGGATGCTGAGCGCGCGCGAGAGCTCAGCCAAGGCGAGTGGCGCGCGCGCTTGGTGCAGCACCTCGAGCACGCGCAATGCTTTATCGACGGTTCCTGATCGTTCCATTATTCGGAATAGCGTTCCATTTAAAATATAGCGCAGCACCACGCGCGCGCCACTTTCGGAACGGAGACACGCACTACACAGGCCAGGATGCCGCAAATTCGGAAGCCCGAGCCTGCTCGGCGCCCTGAGTGGTCAGTGTAAGGCGCGGCGACCTGGCGCGTTCTTTGATCAAGACGATCATGACGCTTCGAATTTCCAGCACCGCGCGTTGCCTCGCAGTCGTGCTCACCGGCTCAACCCTAGGTCACGCCGAACCGCGCTTCGCGACACCCCCGGACGAAGACGCGGCAGCGGACGACTCTCACGACGCTCGTCACGACGAACCGCCCGTGCACTTGGACGACTCCGGAACGCACGCCGAGCACGCCGACGCGCAAGAATCCGCGCTTCGCGTCAGCACGGGTCCAGTGCTGCGCGCCACGAGCGACCACGCCGACGGCGGCTTTGGTGCAGCCATCGATCTCGGATCCAGCGCGGCAGGCGTGCGCTTCACGGGCAACTGGATCGGCGTGGGCGGCGCGCGCGGGCTAGCGCAGTACGACGCTCAGCTTTGGCTCGACTTCGGCGCCACACAGCGCTTACATCCGATCATCGCCGCGGGTGCAGGGCGCGCTCAGCTCGACATGGCGGACGCGCAAGGCGTCGTGCACGACCGGGCCGTGGGCGTCGGAACACTGCGCGCCACGCTCGAATACGCACTCCCGATCCGCGATGCCGATGCGCGCGCCGGCCTCGATGTCGAAGGCGTGCTGCCGACCATCGTCGGGCAAAGCTCAGCGCAAATGGGCGACTGGCTGCTGCTCACGGCGCGCATTGGCGTCGGGTTCTAAGCCGAAATCAAGGTTTCGGGGTCTTGGCGGGGTCGTGCCAGCGGCTGCCTGGTGCGAGCAGGCGATTCGCGTCACCCGGCCCCCACGAGCCCTTTTCGTATTCGTAGATGGGCGCGGCGTTACCGAGGATCGGCTCGACGATCTTCCACGCGGCGATCACGCCGTCCTCGCGCGCGAAGAGATTCGCGTCGCCCTTCATCGCGTCCCCGATCAGGCGCTCATAGGCGCCCATCTCGGTGGCGGTTTGATTGGACAGGTAGAGCTCGACGTTGTCGCCCGACATCGCCTCGCCCGGGTGCTTGGCGCGCGCACCGATCGCGATCGCGAAGTCTGGCCCCAAGCGAAAGCGCACGTAGTTCGAGCGTTCCGCGAGCGGCTCGGAGAACACTTGATGCGGCGGCCGGTGAAACTCGACCAACACCTCGGTCGCGGTGACAGGCAAATTCTTGCCGGTGCGCACGTAGAAAGGCACGCCCGCCCAGCGCCAGGAATCGATGTGCAAACGCAACGCGGCGAAGGTTTCGACCGTCGAATCCTTGGCGACGCCCTCCTCTGCGCGGTAACCGCGAAACTGACCGCGCACGACATTGTCCGGATTGAGCGGGCGAATGGCTTTGAAGATCTTGGTCTTCTCGTCGCGCAAGGCCTCGCGATCGCCCGCGGGCGGCGGTTCCATCGCTAAAAAAGCGACCACCTCGAGCAAGTGATTTTGCACGACGTCGCGGATCGCCCCCGCCTCTTCGTAAAAGCGACCGCGGCCCGAGACGCCGAACTGCTCGGCCATCGTCACCTGAATGCTGGCGACGTAGTTACGATTCCAAATCGGCTCGAACAGCGAATTGGCGAAGCGGAAGTACAAAAGGTTCTGCACCGGCTCCTTACCCAGAAAATGATCGATGCGAAAAATCGCCGGCTCGCCGAAGACGCGGTGCAGCGTGTCGTTGAGCACCTTGGCGGAAGCCAAATCACGACCGAACGGCTTCTCGACCACGACACGCGCACCCTCTGCGCACTTGGTCGCGCCGAGCAGCTCGACGACTTCCGGGAACACGCTGGGCGGGATCGACAAATAGAACAGCGGGTGCTTGAGGCTGCCGAGCGTTTCACGGATCTTGGTGAACAGTTCGCTCGTGCGGTAGTCCCCGTCGACGTAACGCAGATTGTCGGACAGGGCCTTGAACGCGTCTTCATCGACGCCGCCACCGTACTCTTGAATGCTGGCGCGCGCGCGCTCGCGCAACTTCTCCAAGCTCGAGCCCCCGCGTGAAACACCCAAGATCATACCGGTCTTGTGACCGCGCTTGATCATCGAGTGGAGCGCCGGAAAGATCTTTTTGTAGGCGAGATCCCCAGTTGCGCCGAACAAGACGAACGCGTCGCTGTTCACTTCGCTCATGACTCAGCCCCCTGCCTTTCCTTCAATGTGACCACCGAACCCAAAGCGCATCGCGGACAGAATCTTGTTGGCGAACTCGGCTTCACCGCGCGAGCCGAAGCGGTCGTACACCGCAGCGGTCAAGACATGGGCCGGCACTGACTCGTCGACGGCGGCCTGAATCGTCCAACGGCCTTCGCCGGAATCTGCGACGCGACCCGAGTACTCGGCAAGTCCCGGACTCTTGGCGAACGCAGCTGCCGTGAGATCCAAGAGCCAAGAGCTGATCACGCTGCCGCGCCGCCAGAGCTCGCTGATCTCGCCCAGGTCCATGTCGTATTGATAGTGCTCGGGGTGTTTGAGCGGGCTCGTCTCGGCGTCATTCGCGCGCACGCCTTTGCCCGCGTTCGCGTGATGCAGGATATTGAGCCCCTCGGCGTACGCCGCCATGATTCCGTATTCGATCCCGTTGTGGATCATCTTCACGAAGTGGCCCGCGCCGACCGGACCACAGTGCAGGTAGCCGTGCTCGGCGGTGCCCTTGCCTTCGGGGCGACCCACCGTGCGCGGCGCGCTGTCGATCGAGGGCGCCAAGCTCTTGAAGATCGGATCCAAGCGCTGCACGACCTCCTTTTCGCCACCGATCATCTGGCAGTAGCCGCGTTCGCGGCCCCACACGCCACCACTCGTGCCGACATCGACGTAGTGGAGTCCTTTGGGGGCGATCTCCTGCGACCGGCGGATGTCGTCCTGGTAGTGCGAATTGCCACCGTCGATGACGATGTCGCCGGGCTCCAGCAACGGCGTGAGCTGAGCGATGGTCGAGTCGACGTAAGCCGCCGGAACCATGAGCCACACCGCGCGCGGCTTGCTCAGCTTCTGCACGAAATCCGCCAAGGTCGAGGAGCCCGTTGCGCCTTCCGTCGCGAGCTTGCCCACCGCGTCTGCGAAGACGTCGAATACGACGCACTGATGGCCTTGATCCATCAGACGCCGCACCATGTTCGCACCCATCCGACCGAGACCTACCATTCCAAGCTGCATGATTACTTTTCCTCGTGGTCGCGAGCCCAAAGATACGCGGGCGAAGTGGCAACATTGTGCCAAGTCCCGGCGCTCGTAAAGCTCCGCGCCCGTTCAGCAAAATGGCCGACGTGTGCATCGAGCAACACGCTCACCGAGCCACGGTTCGGAAGTCATCCGTTCGAGCTCAGAGCGTTTCGCAGCACGTCCGAAGCGCCACAGAGCGGCCACTTGGCCGTAACACTGGCCTGAACAGCAGCACTGTCCGATTGCCGGAAAGGCCGGCACGGCTCCGGGTTGGCCCTCATCTATGTCCCGGCTCGGCCGTTCGTGAGGAGAGCGTACGAAAGCTACAACGGCAGCAACAAGGCCTGGGTGTTAAGATTCCCGAGCGACATGGGGCACGAGCCATCGACTTTTCACGCGAGGCGAGCCTGAGCAGCTCGACGCGACTGGCGCGCGCCAGGCGCACGTTGCCGCCCACCGGCGCCGGACGCGAAGAACTGCGCATCACGTTGCT
>DATHOI010000782.1:0-14637 GCA_035485095.1 Polyangiaceae bacterium
TACGCGCGCCCCAGCCAATAACCGAGATTGTGTCGCGAGCGCGCGCCGGGTTTGGCGTAGTTGCTGACCTCGTAGTGCTCGAAGCCTGCGCGTTCGAGCGTTTCTTCGACCGCCAGAAACGAGTCGGCGACGGCGGATTCATCGAGCAGCGGGAGCTTGCCACGGCGAGCCAGAGCGCCGAACTGAGTGCCCGGTTCGATCGTCAATGCGTACGCGCTGAGGTGCGTCGTCCCGAGCTCGCTCAGAATTCGAGCTTCACGCCGGGCTGCGTCCGCTTCTTGTCCGCTAACCCCAAAAATAAAATCAGCGGACACGCGCGGCATGCCACTTTCGATCGCGTCGTGCACCGCAGCCAGCCCCGAGTCGACATCGTGCAAGCGACCGAGAAACTGCAGACGCTGGGCGTCGAGGCCTTGCACGCCGATGCTGACGCGATTGACGCCCACGCGCTGCAGCGCGCGGCCGCGTTCGACATCGAAGCTCGTTGGATTGCACTCGACCGTGACCTCTATGTCGTCACGGCTCGTGGGTACGAGCTCGCGGATGCGCGCAAGCACGCGGCCGAGCTCGGCCGGTTCCCAGAGCGACGGCGTGCCGCCGCCGAAGAACACGCTGACCAGATCGACGTTGCCGAGTGTGTCGACGCGCCGCTCGAGCTCGGCGATGACGGCGTCGGCGTAGGCTTGATGCGGGAGCGACGGGCGCTCGGCCGCGACGCTCAGAAAATCACAATACGGACACTTCTTGAGACACCACGGAAAATGGACGTAGACGCCGAGATCAACGGCGCCGCGCGCGTTCGTGGCGCTCGCCGCGGCGGCCGCCGGGAGGCTGGTCATTGCGGTCCAAGCGTGACTCGGGTTCGAGCCGAAGAAAAGGCCGGCGGCATGGCGCGCTCGAGGCGCGTGGGCGAACCCTGAAATCCGCTGGTGTAAAGCGCAAAACTCAGGGCTAAGGTCCGTGTCACGCATGGACCGCGTGCAGCTATTCGAATTCGAGGATCTGCCGTGGTTCCCCCAGGTCGTGCGCGAGTGCATGACTGATTTCCTGAGTTTTCTGGGTCAGCGCGGCACGCTGGTGTATGCGGGCTTCGCCGAGCGTCTAGCGGCGGCGCTCGACGCGACCGGTGACGACACGATCCTCGATCTGTGCTCCGGTGGCGGTGGGCCCGCGATCACGATCGCCGAGCTGGTGCGGCAGCAACGCAAACGCGTGCTCCGCGTGGTGCTGACCGACCTGTATCCGAATTTGCCACGCCTCGAACGCGCGCGAGCCGAAGGGCTCGGTGATGTGGAATACCGATCCGCGCCGGTGGACGCGACCGAAGTGCCGGGGACGCTCGCCGGCTTTCGTTTGATCTGCAATGCGTTCCACCATTTGCCGCCCAGCGCGGCGCGTAAATGCTTGGCGGACGCGGTACGCCAAGGGCAGGGTATCGCGCTCGTGGAAATGGTGGACCGCTCGGCGACGAGCCTGTTCGGCGTCACGTTTGGCACGAGTGCAGTCTTGGCCGTGACGCCGTTCATCCGGCCATTGCGTGTTTCGCGCCTATTTTTGACGTATTTGTTGCCGGTCGTGCCCTTGTGCACGTGGTGGGATGGCGTCGTGTCGTGCTTACGCGCGTACCACCCGCACGAGCTCGAAGAGCTCGTGGCGTCACTGCCGAACAACGACTACGCGTGGGAAATCGGGCGGCTGCCCGTGCCCAACGCGCCCACGAGCTTGATCTATTTGATCGGATACCCGCGGGCGTAAGGTTTAGCGTTGGGGCTCAGTGCCCGACGTCGCGGCCGAGCGCGTGTGTCAGCGCGACGCGCGCGATGCGTTCGTCCACGTGGGCGTTCACGACTTCCAAGCGCGAACGGGTCAGGTCCGTCTCGGCGTCGGTCACGTCGACCACGGTGGCTTTGCCCGCGCGATACAGCTCGCGGCGCACGCGGTAGTTTTCTTCGGCGGCGACTAGGCCTTCACGGGCGCTTTCGAGCGACACAGTGGCTTCCGTGAGCGCGTTCATGGCCTGGTTCACTTCGAGCCGCAGACCATTTTTTAGGGACGCGCGTTTGGCGGCGACTTCGTCCGCGTGGGCCTCAGCGGCGTGCGCTTGGGCTTGGGCGCCGAAGATGTTGGTGGGAGTCCAGGACAGGACGACGTTCACGTCCCAAGTGTCGTGCCAGGCTGCGGCGGGCGGAAAGTAGCGCTGGTTCGGATTGGCGTAGATGAAATCCCCCGAAGCGTCTAGGCGCGGATAGTTAGCCGCGCGGGCGACTTTGGCCTGATCGCGTAGCGACGCTTCGCTCTCGCCGAGTTGCTTCACCTCCAAGCGGTGTTCGAGGGCTTCGGCGTAGCCCGCTCCGGGGGTTGGGGGCACCGCGAAGGGCGGCGGTTCGATCAGAATATTTTCGCCGATATCGTAGTTGGTCTCCCCCGTGTCACCCATCGCGACGCGCAGTTGCTCCGTTGAGACCGCTGTGAGATTCGCGTAGTGCGCGACCGTCAACTCAGCATTCTTCACCTGGCTCAGTGCGCGCAACAGATCCGCGCGTGAAACCAAGCCGGCGTCGAATGAGTTTTTCGCATCAGCGGCGTGGCCCCGCGCCGCTTCGAGCGCCTGCGCAGCGACGTAGCTCGCGCCCTGCGCGCGAACCCACTGGTAGTAGTCGACGCGAGCGTCGCGTGCGACGCTCAGGCGCGTGGCTTGTTCATCGAATTGCGCGGCGGTTTTGCTGTGATTTGCTGAAGCCAGGCTGTTCGAGACGCGCAGCACGTAGTCCGAGAGCGGAATGGTGAGTGTGGCTTGCAGGTTGTAATTGTTAGGAATGACGGGGGAAAGCAGGTCACCGCTGAAAGTCATCCCGGCGAAAGTGATGTTCCCCTGATGAAACTTGTTCAAGTACGTATACCGCGCCGATAAATCCAACTTCGGCACATACCCCGCCGTCGCCGCGTCCACATCCGCGTCCGACGCCGCGAGGCTACTGCGCTTGCCCGCGACGTCTACGCTCGTCGTCACTGCGCGTTGCGCTGCTTGGTCGGCGGTGAGCCCACCACCGCGTTGCATCGAGGCCAGCTTCGCCTCCAGATCCAACGTCACGGAGCTCACCGGTGCATCCGGCCCGGCGGCGCCCGGCGGCGCGGCGGGCGGTGCGAGATTCGTCGGAACGGGGAGGGGCCCCGTAGTAGCCGGCGGTGCTGCGGGCGCGGGGGCGGTTTGCGCTTGCGCGAGCGCGGTCGAGAACACCAAAACGAACGGGGCGGCGTAACAGAACGAACGACGAAACATGGCGCAGGACTCCTTAGTGACTGACGAGCGGAATCGGGAAATTTCTGGAAGGGGTATGGGGCCGGGCGGGCAGGTGTCTAGATCGGCTCGAGACTTCTACACGGTTTTTGACAAAACCGCCGAGCTCAAGCCGGGTTCCGGCTGACGCGCGTCGAGATAACCCGCGGGCTGAGCCAGCGGCGCGGTCGGCCTGACGCTGCGAGGTGCGGCTTGCCGGCCGCGCCGTTTGCGCGAGATGAAGCCCTTGATGTTCTCGATGGTCAGATAAAACACGGGCACGACGATGAGCGAGAGCAGCGTGGAGCTGATCACGCCGCCAATGACCGCAATGGCCATCGGTGCGCGAAACTCGCTGCCGTCCGCATTGCTGATCGCGGTTGGCAGCATGCCGAGGATCATCGCCGCGCTGGTCATCAAGATGGGCCGCAAGCGCTCGGGACCCGCTTCGAGAATGGCTTGCAGCGGCGGTTCTCCATGATCGCGCACGCGCACGATCGCCCGGTCGACCAGCAAAATAGCGTTCTTCGTGACCAGACCCATGAGCAGCACCATGCCGATCAAGGCGCCCATGGCCATCGTGTTGTTGGTCAGGAATAGGCCCAGCACGCCGCCCACGAGGGCCAGGGGCAAAGTGACCATGATCGTGAGCGGGTGGATGAAACTCTCGAACTGCGACGCGAGCACGATATAAATGAACACCACGCCCAGCAGCAGCGCGATGCCCATGTTCTGGTTGTTCTCGTTCATCAGCTTGAGCTGCCCGTCGTACTGGATGCCCATCTCCGGCGCGAGCTTGAGGGCCGCGATCTGCGGCTGAAATTCCTTGGCTACGTCGCCGAGCGCGCGGCCGATGGGCGACGCCCAGACCGTGATCTGACGGTTGCGGTTCTCGCGCTCGATCACCTGCGGCCCCGCGGTGCGTTCGAACGACGCCACGTCGGCGAGCTTCACGGCGCCGGTCCGCGTCGGGATCGTCAGGTTCGCGAGCGCCGTGGGGTCGTCGCGGTAGCTTTGACCGAGGCGCACGCGGATCGGTACTTCATCCTTGCCTTGTCGCAGATTGCCGCTCTCTTCACCGGCGAACGCGGTGCGCACGGCGAACGCGACCTCGCCCAGTGACAAGCCGTGATCGGCCGCGCGTTGACGGTCGATGGCGACCACGAGCTCTGGCCGACCGGGTGAGAAGCGCACTTGGATGTCGCCCACGCCGGGCGTATCTTTCAAGATCTTCTCGATGCGGTGCGCAGTGTCTTCGATGTCTTTGAACTCCGTGCCGCGCACGTTGATCATGATCGGCGCTTCGGTCGCTGCGCCTTCGACGAACGGCGGGTCGGTCACGGCGACCTTCACGTCCGGTAGACCGGCTACGGCGTCACGCGCCACTGCCTTGAGGTCCGCGAGGGACTCTTTGCGTTCCCGTTTGGAAGTGGTCACGATGCGCCACCTCACCTTGTTGACCTCTTCATCCGGGCCGAGCGTCGCGAATACAGTCCTAAATTGTGGGTTTGCGAGCATCTTCTGCTCGGCGACAGCGGCGTTGCGCGCCGTCTGGTCGAGCGAAGTACCGGCGGGAAACTCGGCCTCCAAGATGAACTGGCCGCGGTCTTCGGCGTTCACGAACTCCGAGCCGAGCAGCTTGCTGATGTAGCCCATGAAAAGCAGGCTGCCGACCCCCGCGAGCCCGACGATGGCCTTGTGTCGCAACGACCAATTCAGCATCGCCGCGTAGGTCTGCTCCATGACCGAGAATGCCCACTCGAACGGGCGCTTCAGCCACGCGAAGCGGTCGCCGCGCTCGTCGAGCGACTTCGAGAACCGCGAAGACAGCATTGGATCGAGCGTGAACGCGACGAACAAGGAAATGACCACCGCGGCCGAGATCGTGATCCCGAATTGGCGGAAGAATTGACCGACGATGCCCTTCACGAACGCGATCGGCAAGAACACGGCCACGATGGTCAGCGTGGTTGCGAGCACGCTGAGCGCCACTTCTTTCGTGCCTTCGAGCGCGGCTTCCCGTGGGGATTTGCCGCGCTCGAGGTGCTTGAAGATATTCTCACGCACGACGACCGCGTCGTCGATGAGTAGGCCGATCGCTAGGGAAAGACCGAGCAGTGTCATCATGTTCAGCGTGTAGCCGAGCCAGTACATGACGAAGAAGGTGCCAATCACGCTCGTCGGCAGGGCGACCGCGCTGATCAGCGTCGAGCGTAGATCCAGCATGAAAATGAGGATCACGAGCACCGCCATGCCCCCGCCGAAGACGATGTCGTGCTCGACTTGATGCACTTGCGGCTCGATGATCGCTGCCTGGTCGATGATCAGCTCGGAGCGCAAGCCCGGTGGAAAGGCCTTTACGAGCGTCGCCATCTTGGCTTTGACGGCATTGGCGACCTCGACGGTGTTGGTGCCGGACTGCTTGCGCAGTTCGAGCGTCACGCCCTCCTGCCCGTTGACGAGCACCCGCGTGCGCATCTCGGCGAAGCCGTCGTCGACCTTGGCCACGTCGCGCAACTTGACGGCCGAGCCGTCCTTGGCCGTCGCGACGATGGTGTCGCGCACTTGCTCGGCGTCCTTGAACTCGCCGACCGTGCGCACACTCACTTCACGCGACCCTTCGTCGAAGTGGCCGGCCGGCACGTTCATGTTCTCGGCCCGCAAGCGTTGCACGACGCCGCTCGGGCTCTGGCCCAGCGCGTCGAGCTGGGCGCGATCGATGTCGACCTTGATTTCGCGCGTCGCGCCGCCGTTCACGCTCACTTGCGCGACGCCTTCCACCTGCTCGAGCGCGGGCCTGAGCACGTCGTCGGCGTATTTGCGTGAGGCGGACAGCGAGCCTTCGCCGCGTAGCGTGTACGTCAGAATTGGGGACGCCGTCACGTCGAAGCGGTTGACGATCGGCTCCTTCGTCTCGGTCGGGAATTTGTAACGCGCTTGTGAGATGCGCTCGCGAACCTCGGTAGCGGCCTCGTTGATCTCCACCCCGAGGTTGAACATCACGATCATCTGCGCGGTACCTTCGCGCGAGAAGGTGCGCACGCGGTCGATGCCATTCAGACTGACGACGGCGTCTTCCAAGGGCTTCGTGACCAGGTTCTCGACCTCGGCGGGGCTCGCGCCGGGGTAGGGCACGGTCACGGCCACGGCCGGAAACGTCACGTCTGGAAAAAGGTCCGTGCCCAGCCGCGTGAAGCCGACGAAGCCGAGCACGAGCATGGCCACGGTCACCATCACGGTGAATACCGGGCGGCGGATCGCGATGGCCGAGATGTTCATTGCCCAGCTCCCTCGACGACCACGCGGTCACCGGTTTTCGCCTCGGGCTTTGGCGAGAGGACCACGTCGTCCGTGGCGTCGAGGCCTTGCCTGACGAGCAGCGAGCCGTCTTTGGCGAGCGCAAAGGTGAGGTGCCGCGAGCTGAGCGTGCCGCCGCTTTCGATCATCACTTCGTCCTGGCTGCCCGGGCGAAGTGTCTCGTGGGGCAAGTGCAAGACAGGCAGTGGCGCGCCGCCCGCGATGCGCGCGCGTACGAACGAACCGGAGCGGAGGCTCGTCTTCTCGTTGCGATTGTCGATCAAGGCTTCGAGTGGGACGCGCCGGGTGTTCGGATCCACCGCGCCGAGCAGCGCGGAGACGACGCCGTTCACCGTGCCGTGCTCGCCGCTGATCTCGACGACCGACCCTACATGCACGAGGTTCGCGTCACTCTCTCCGACCGATGCTTTGAGCTTCAAACTGCTCAAATCCATGATCTCGAACTCGACCGCGCTCGGGCTCACCACCGCGCCCACACCGTCGGGCACGCGGGTGATCGTCCCTTGAAAGGGGGCGACTAGGTTTTGATTGCCGAGGTTCACTTGGCTCAGTGAGAGGCCCGCTTTTGCCGCGTCGAGCTGGGCGCTGGCGAGTGATCTCTGCTGCTCGGCCTGCACGCCCATGGCTTCTGCGAGGGCACCGCTCTTGACTATGGCTGCCGTACGCGCCGCGTTGTCGTCAGCGAGCGCGAGTTGTGCTTGCGCGGCGCGTGTCTGAGCCTCGGCTGAGCGGACTTGGGCGCCGGCCTCGCTGCTGTCGAGCGTACCGAGCAACGTGCCCGCTTTCACGATTTGGCCGAGCTTGACTCGAACCGCGCTGATTCGGCCGTTGACCTTGAAGCCCAGCGCGGCGCTCTGAGCGGCTTGCAGCGAGCCCTCGAACTCGACCAGTGGCTGCCAAATTTCGGGGCTGGCGCGCACTGTGTGTACCTTCTGAGGTGCCGCCGCGTCTTGCACGGCTTTCCGGGCGTCGTCCGCGCGCTTGCTGCTCACGGCGGCCAAGGCTTGGTTGGCGGCGTGAATCCGCACGCTGGTCCAGCCGACGAAGCCGAGCACGAGCGCCACCCCCACCAGAATGCCCGAAAGTGGCGCGCGCGGAGCGACTCCACTCGGCGCCGCGATGGCAGCGGTTTGTGGCCCCGAAATGGACGAAAACCCGGATTCCTGAGGAACTTGCGTCATGTGATGAACCCCACGCGGAAGACTATCGATTCGAGACTAAGGAGTGACGAGAGCGTCGGTAGTGATGGCATCGCCGTCGGACTTTTCGGGTTGGAGTTGCTTCAGACAAGCGATCAGCTCCGGCGTGCCGGCACCCGTGATCACCATCCAACGCAACTCACGCAGACGCTTGCGCAAGTCGGGCTTCTTCGTCTCGCGCACGAGCTGCCGAGCGAAACGGTCGTAGCCGCCCGCGATGAAGGCCGCCGCGACCTCCACGTTGAGATCACTGCGATAGACGCCGGTGGCGACGCCCTGCCGCAGCAGTTGCTCGGTCTCACTCTGGGCGTAGGACGCGAAGTGCTCGATCAGATGTTGGTAGTCGGCCGAGCGACCACCCTCGAGGGTGATGCGCATCAAGGCTCGGTTCTTCCAAATGAACTCGAACATCTCGAGATCGCGCTCGAGCCAGACCTCGAGCGCTTGTTCGAGCCCCTGATTGGGTGCAGGCAGGCAGCAACCCGCGGCTTCGCCCAAACGCGTTTGAAGGTGGGCCAGTACGTCCGAGAGCAGCTCCTTGAACGCATCCCCCTTGCTGTCGAAATGAAGGTAGAACGCGCCCTTGGACAGCCCCGCCTGGGTCGTGATGTCCTCGACCTTGGCGCGATCCAGGCCCTTCTCTGAAAAGACGCGCTCGGCGGCTTCCAGTAATCGGCTCTTGGCGTGTGGATCGCTCGGTCTCGGCATCATGACCTCCAAGTCAGTGACCTGCGGGTCACTGACTTCGCGGTCAACATTGCTCAGCCTCTGCAATCGTCAAGGGCAAAAGTGACACACTTCAGTCAGCCCTAGCCCGTGGCTAAATGCTGGTAATCATTAAATAGAGTGATTTTGCGATTCCGCGTAATCGCGAAATATCAGTTAGCGATCGAAGCGTTGGAGCTCGGCTCCGAAGCCGCCCATGTCGACCGACTCGTGGCGAGTAACGCGGAAACCGCACCGGCGCGCCGCGGTGGCCGTGCGTTCGGGCAACGGCGAAAGCCAGACCAGCCGCCCCCCGGCGACCAAGGATGCCCCCGCGTGCTGCACGAAGTCGTCAAGCAATGAGCCCAAATTGCCGTCTCGGGCCACGCGCCGTCCCATCGGCGGGTTGCTGATGACGAGTGACACGCCGGGAACGCGATGACGGCGCGCGTCGCCCGAGTGCAGGAAAATGTTTTTGAGTTGGGCGCGCTCCGCGTTTGCGCGCGCGGCGAGCAAGGCCTGCGCGTCGAGGTCCGTGCCGTGAAGCTCGCGGTAAGGGCCGAGCAGAGCTCGCTCGATCAGCTCGAGCCCGCTGCCCACGAACGGATCCCAGACGATGTCGTCTGCGCGAGCGCCTGCGACGCGCGCGAGCGCAGCGGCCAGGGTCGGGTGAGAGGCGGCGGGCACGTCCTTCGCTCGATAGAAAAAACGCGGATCCTCGAAACGACGCGGTCGCAGCTCGAGCACATTGCGTTCGGAGTCGACCACGACCTCCCACGTCGAATCGTGAGGGTCGTTGTGAAACCAGGTGAGCCGCGCGGTGATGGCCGCAGCGACCTTCCAGACCTTGTCGCGCTGGTGCCCGCCTTCGCTGAATGCCAGCCGAAAGCGTGCCCGCCCCGCGGTCCAAGCGCGCACGCCGCGCTCGGCGTCCGGTTGCTCGAGAGCGCCTAGAATGCGGGTTTCCAGGCGGTCTCCAGGGTTACCCGTGAGCGGCACCTCGACTCCGAAATCGAGCGCCGTGCGTAGCTGCAAGAGCTCGGCGAAGGTGCCGCGATGGGTGAGACGCACGCGATCTGGCGCGACGACGGTGACGGCACCGTGCGCGCGCGCCTCTTCGGCCAACACCCACGCTAGCCCAGAACGGCAATGCACGAGCACCGACTGCGGGGCGCCGAGCGGGCGGTCGAGCGCGATAGAAGAGGGCAGGACGCGCGCCGTGTCGCGTTCGATCATCAGCCGTGAGCGTTCAGCGATGCGCTGCAGCTCGGAGTCACTGGTGCGTAGATCTGCGAGCAGCGCAAGCGAGCGCTCGGCTCCGCATTTGCCCAATGCTTCAGCCAGGCTCCGCCGCTCGAGATCCTGAGCTGCCGCCCAGCGCGTGAGCAAACGGCCCTCTAGCTCGGGTAGCGCGAGCTTGCCCAGTGCGAGGCTTGCCACACGCCGCACACGCTCGTCCGTATCTTCCAGCGAGCGCAGCAAAGTGGGCACGGATTCGGACGCCGGCGAAGCGCTCGCGACTCGCCCCAGCACGCCGATCAAACGCGCGCGCGTGCGTGCCTCGGCGCCGGCGACGCGCTCACAGGCGAGCCGCCCAGCCGCCTCGCCGCCGCGCCCGAGCACACGCTCGAGCTTCCGCGCGTCCTCGCGATCCGCTTGCTCTAGCGCCGCGAAGAGCTTGGCGAAGTGCTTGGCGCCGGGTGTGAAACCCGGATCGCGGAGCCATGCTTCGATCTCGGCTGGCAGAGTGCTTGCGGGCGACACGGCACTGACTTAGCACTCTCGCGCCCAACGCCATGAAAGATTTTGCGCCCATCCCCGCTTGGCAAGTGCTGAGCGAAAGCACGCTCATCGACCAGCGTTGGCTCGAGGTGCGCGAGCAGCGAGTGCGCCTGGCGAACGGCCACGAGATCGAGCGCTTTCACCTGATCAAAGGGCCGAACTGGGCCGCCGTGTTGTGTTTGACCGAGGCAAAAGAGGTGGTGCTCGTGCGTCAGTATCGGCATGGCATTGCCGAGCCGAGCTTGGAATTACCGGCGGGCGTGCTCGAACCGACGGAGGAGCCCATCGCGGCGGCGCAGCGCGAGCTGCGCGAGGAGACCGGTTTCGAGGCGCCGCACTTCGAGGCGCTGGTGTCGGTTGCGCCGGAGCCAGCGCGCAACTCTACGCGGGCGCATTTCTTTTTTGCGCGCGGCGGCAAGCGCGCGGCCGCGCAAGCATTGGACAACAGCGAGGAGCTCGAGGTCGTGCTCGTCCCAGTGGCCGAGTTGTTCGAGCTGATTGACAGCGGGCGCATCGTACACGCGGCGCACCTCGCGGCGATTTTGTTAGCGATGCGGCGCGGCTTGCTCTGACAAGCTGTCGAGTACGGCGGCAAGCTCGCCCGGCAACGGCGCTTGGAGCGACAAGAGCCCGGACGGCAGAGTGAGTCGCGCGATCTCGCAGTGCAGAAAGCTGCGATCGAGCCCGTGTCGGTGCTCGAAGAACGCATTCGATGCGCTGTCGCCGAAGCGAGCGTCGCCCAGGATGGGATGACCGACACCCGCAAAATGCTGGCGTATTTGCCTGGGATTGAGGGCATCCGGCGCGACGCTGAGCAGGCTGTGACCGCCGCACAAGGCGTCACGTTGGTACTGAGTGCACGGCGGGGGGCCTCGCTTCTTGCCGCTCAGCGGTCGGCGAATGCGCCCCTTCTTGTGGGTCACGCCGCGCGCGAGCGCAGTGAACGTGAGCGCGCCTGCGCCAAGCGCGGTTCTCAGAGTGGGCAGCGCGTCAGGTCGTCGCGCGAAGAGAACCAGGCCGCTGCAGTCGGCGTCGAGCGACGTGACGGGCTCGGCCTCGCTCGCGCCGGATAGCTGGCGCACGCGCGCCAACAACCCATCCGCCAAGCCCGGCTCCGAAGCGTCGTAGCCCGATTTGCAAATAGCGATCAGCGTTTCGTCCTCATGCCTCACCTGAAGCGGTGGGATAGGTCCACGGCGAAGCAGCACCAGGCATTCGACCGCATCGCTGTGCGGGATCATGTCGAAGGGCCAGACGTCTCGAGCGCCGAAGCCAAGCTCTCGAAAATGCCCCAGATCGCGCGCCAAAGTCGCGGGATCGCAGGACATGTATAGGATCGCGCGGGGCTCGAGCCGCGCGACGTTGCGCCGCGCCTCCACCGATAAGCCGCGCCGCGGCGGATTCACGATCACGGCATCGAAATGCGCGGGGCGCGCGCCGAGCTCGCGCGCGACCCTTTCAGCTTGGCCCGTCACGGTGCGAATCGAGAGAGCTTGCTCGCGCGCGGCGCGTTCGGCATGGGCGACAGCCGGGCCAAACGCCTCGACGGCGGTCAGCGCCAAGCCCTTTGCGGCCAGCCGCAGTGAGAGCGCGGCTGAGCCCGCATAGAGCTCGAGTACGTTGCGCGCAGCGATGGTCTCGAGCGCGCGCTCGATGGCGCGATGCGCCGCATCGGCTTGCGCCAGGTGAGCCTGGGTGAACGCGCCGTGAGCTGCCAAATGATACGGCCCGGATTCCTGTAGGTGATGTGGCTCCGCCTCATTGCCGGTGAGCAGCACGTGACCGGTTCCGAGCACGGTGGCGGCTCCTGTTTCTCGGAAGCTTGCCGCGACGCCGATGACGTCACGGCTCGCCTTGCACAAGGCGTGAGCCGCTTGCTCGAGCGCGGTCAGCGACGTGCCACGCGGCGCGATCAGCGTCGCGAGCACACCGCGGTCGACCAGCCTCAAATCGAGGCCGTCGAGCGCCACGTCACGCAGCGTGTGGCGTGCGACGTTCGCGACGCGCTGTAAAGCGGGAGCGAGCACGCGGCATTCCGGGATGTCGACCACGGCGTGTGAGTCGCGCGCGAACAGGCCGAGCGAGCCATGCTCGCCGAACACCAGCTTCGCGCGAACGCGATACGCGACGGTCGGCTTCGCGCCACTGACGGGCTCGACCTCGAGCGCACCGTGCTCCGGATAACGCGCGAAGGCACGCCGAACCAGCGCTCCCTTTTGCACGAGTTGCTCCGCATACGGCACGCCGAGCAGTGCGCAGCCGCCGCACTGGGCGCCGTGCGGGCACTCGAGCGGGGCATCGTGAGTCATGGCGCGCGCGGAGGATTGCCGCTCACGGCGCTCCGCGCCAGCATGACCCGACATTTCCCCCGTAAAGGGCTACTACTGGCTGAGCGAGCCGTCGCAGTTCTCGAACACGACCACCCCTTGTAGCCCGCACAAGCCTGACGGTGGCGATTCGACTTGCGCGCATTGGAAGCTCGCCCAGATAGCGCCTGGTTTCACTTGCTGATCCTCGACGGTCACCGAGCACGGTGTGGCGCTGCTGAAATCGGTGGAGAGCTGAGGTGTGTAAAAATTCACGTCGGTTGAGCCGGTGCCGTCTGGGCCAACGCTGCCGTTACTGAACGCAATCGCAATCTCGTCCCCTTGCGCCGTGACTCCGCGCAGTGAGCCGGAGAAAGCGAACGTGCCTTGTCCCGACACCGAGCAGCTGATCGTCGAGCCGTTGCTGCCATTCACCACGCTTGCCCCTGGATCCGTCGTGGTCGGCGCCTCGGGTGCGCCGATCTCGTAGGTGTCGACGACGGGGCAGGACATTTGAGCGACCATCGGCACGGGCTCCGCCACCGTTGCGGTGAGCGCGCCTTGTGCTTGGACTGTGCCGGCCCCGCCAAACCCACCCGGCGCCCCAGCGCCGCCTGCGACCACGCCCGGCGCTCCTGCGCCGCCTGCGCCGAGGCCCGAGGAGCCGCCCGTGTCGCCATGGTCGTTCGAGACGGCGCCCGAACAGGCGCCCACGCAGCCAGCTATCACCACGACGAACACTGAGCCCCAAGTCGGCTGTCGCATCATCAACCCCTTGCTATCGACGTTATCGACAGCACGACCATGCCCGCTCGGCGCTCTCGGCGCAACGCTGAATTGACGCTGCGGCGCGCGTTCTCGCGAGCGCGCTTCGGCCCGACTCGCGCTCGCGCTAAGCTTCGCGCCCCGTGAACCAGCCACCCACTCCGCGGCCTGTCGTCTCGTCGGCTCAGACGCCTTATGGCGTCGGTCGCACTCGCTTCGAGGTGAAGAACCTCGACCAGCGTTGGTTCACCGACGCTTACCACTACCTGATGGCGATCAGTTGGCGCCGGCTACTCGGCGTGTTCTTCCTGGTCTATTGCGGAACGAACGCGCTGTTCGCCTTTCTTTTTTGGGTTGGTGGCAGCGACATTGCGAACGCCCGTCCTGGGTCGTACGCCGACGCCTTCTGGTTCAGCGTGCAGACGTACGCCACGATCGGCTACGGCGGCATGTCGCCGGCAACGACTTACGCGCACGTGCTGGTCACGCTCGAAGCCTTCGTCGGCATGATGGCGATGGCGCTCGGCACGGGCATCGTGTTCGCGAAGTTCTCGCGGCCCACGGCGCGCGTTGCGTTCAGCGACAAGCTGGTCGTCCACGTGCGCAACGGCAAGCCCGTGCTCGAGTTCCGCTTGGCCAACCAACGGCGTGGCTCACTCAGTGACGCGACCATGAAGCTCAGCGTGCTCAAAGACGAGATGACCGCGGAAGGTCAGCCGATGCGCCGTGGCTACCCGCTCGAGCTGGAACGGTCGCACATGCCCGTGCTGAGCTTAGCCTGGAATCTATTTCACGTGCTGGATGAACGGAGTCCGATTCGCGACCTTCGCGCCGGGCAAGGCACGGAGCACATCATGGGCTTTATCGCGATGCTGACGGCGCACGACGATACGATGTCCGAAACCGTGCACGCTCGGCGCTACTACAATCCCGAGGATCTCCTGTACAACGTGCGCTTCGTGGACATGATCGACATCAAATCGCAACCTGGTGTGATCATCATCGACCACGCGCAGCTGAACGAAGTGCGGCCAGTCACCGCGATGGCCTCGCCGGCTTTAGACACGTCCACACCGGTCGCGTCCGACGCGGACTCCGAAGCTTCCAACTTGGAATTGCCGTTGGGCGACTGAGCCGGATTCAACGGGCCTCGCAAAAAAACCTCGCTTCTTCGGCGCGGATCGGACAAAGAGCGAGCAATCATGAAGGTGCTCGTTACTGGGGCTTGCGGATACATCGGGTCGCATGCGGTGCGCTGCCTACAGAAGGCGGGGCATACGCCCGT
>DATHOI010000783.1:0-2086 GCA_035485095.1 Polyangiaceae bacterium
CAAAACACCCGCACAATTCGAACAAGACTTCGCTGCCGCCGCTTAACCGCGTGTCAACGAAACCGGGGGAACTCCAAGCTGCGCCTGTTTTCATTTCGAATCTGAAGTTTAAATCTAAACATTGGACTTCGCGGCGCGCGAGCCGGCGAGTCCGAAGTCGCGACCGCCTGCGCGTGAAGCATCCGCGCTACGTATTCCTACCGAGGAGCGGCGGCAGCGCTCACTGGCCGCCACCACCTGGCGGGCGCAATAGCGGGCGCAACCGTTCGGCGATCTCGGTTCGGTGGTGGTACTCGGCTTGGCCAAGCGCAGTGCTGTTCCACAAAAGGCTCGTGCACGGACAGGTCGGGGTGCTTCGTGAGCAAGAGCTCGACGACCTCGCGCCGCCCGTTACCGCACGCGAAGATCAGCGCATATTCGAGCATCTTCGTCGAGTCGAGCGCGGGGCCAGCCAGTCCGATCCGTTCCCCACTCTTGGCGCGCGCGGGCTTCAATTGGCCTGCTTCGTCGAAGTATTCCCGAACGCGCTGTTGCTCGCCGAGTGCCGCCGCGAACACGACGTTGTCGACTCGCGCGCCGCAGCGAGCCAGCCGTTCGACGCTATCGGCCGAACCTGAGGTGATCGCTCCCCAGAGCGGCGCGCCGTCGTCATCCGGGCCGTTTACCTGTGCTCCCGCATGGCACAAAACCTCCACTATGTCCGCCTGCACCCCCGCTTGCGCTGGCGGGGCCGAGCTCAGGAGCAACCCAAACAGGGTGTCTCGCGCGCCGTAGCAGGTACAGGTGGCGTTCGGGTCCGCGCCCGCGGCCAGCAGAATTTGCGCGATGCGCGCTGCGTTCGCCGGTGATTGCCACTGCCGGTGATTCTCGATGCCATTCGCGGCGACATAATGGAGCAGCGTCGAGCCGTGCGGAAATGGCGAGCGCGCGTGCACCAGTGACGGCCGCTGCGTGAGCAGAGCGCTGAGCGCCGCCTGGTCCCCAGAGAGGATCGCATCACACGCGGCCTCGAACTCAGCGTCGATCGGGCGGTCTGCCGCGGTCGCTGCGGCCCAATCGGCGAAGCCGTGCCAGCGCGCGATCGCGCGACGCGCCTCGGCGCCGCCGAGCTCGTTTGCCAGAACCGTGGCGTCGATCTCGCTCGCGGGTGTGCACGCGAGCCAGCCCGGTTTTTCAGCCAAACCATTCAGAATTACCAGCGTCGCCGCGACGCGGCCAGCCCGATGCGCGTCGCAGAGCGCGTCCGCCTCACGCTCGAAGAGCCCACACAGCGTGAGCGGCTCAGCGCAGCGCTGGCGCGCCGCTCGAAACAGCGCGTCGAGCTCCCGGCTCTTCTCCACGAATGGATTCACGCGCAGCATTGAAACCAATCCGGTATCCGCCGTCAAACGCGCTCAGCTCCAGGTTGGTGAAGAGTCTTTTACTGCAAACACGCGATGGAACACCGCAAAGTGCGGGGATTCTCAGACAACCAGGAAGCTCGACAGCAATTCCGCGTACAGTAACCGCGGCTCTTGGGCGGAAGAACGGACTGAGCAATGCGAATTCGGACTGTAGCGATCTATCTGGTGCTTTGTGCTGTGCCATTGGCGGGCTGCGGGAGCAGTGCCAGCCCGAGCTCGAGCGGCGGAGGCACGGCCGGAAGCGCTGCCAGCGCGCAGGCTGGAATGGGCGGTGCTATCAGCACGTCGAGCGGCGGCTCTGGCGGTTCGAGCGGCTCGAGCGGTAGCGGCGGGGCCGCGCCGACCTGCGGAGCGGACCAAGTCTCGTGCAACGGCGCCTGTCTCGGCGCCGGGATGTCACAGGCGGGCTGCTCGGTCCTGATCGCCGCGGGCAACACCGTCGAGATCAGTTTCGGTTTGGCGTTGGACGACGGGTACGTCTATTGGCCGGAGCAAGGCACGCGGGCGGCCATCGCGCGGGTCGCGAAAACGGGTGGCGCGCGCCAACAACTGACGACGACGAGCAACGCGCCGCTCGCCGTCGCGGTCAATTCGAGCAACGTGTTTTGGACCGAGAGCGCCTTCGCAAGCAGCAGCATTCAAATGATGCCGAAGGCGGGCGGTACACCCCAAGCTTTGTACAC
>DATHOI010000784.1:0-13078 GCA_035485095.1 Polyangiaceae bacterium
AACCAACATCGACCGGCTCGGGCCGCCCTTTTCGGTCACTACGTCGCTCTGTGCGGAGGCGACTCCAGTGAATGAAAGTAGAGCGCCGCACGCCGCCAGTAACGAAAGAATGTATTTTGAAGTCATTGGCCCGTCTCCTGGGCCATGATGTTGCAACGGCCGTGCCGCCACGCGCGGGAGTCGCGCCTCGCGCCCGCGCGGCTCGGCCGGTGTGGATCTGCGACACGAAATCAGTGGGTGCAACGCGCGATCGTCGCACAAAGGTCCCGTTTTTCTGCGGCGCGCTCGGCTGCCGGCGTGGCAGGCCGCCACGCGCAGCCCGCTCGACACGCACACTGACCGCTCGCGGCGACTCAGCTGTTCTTGAGCGCGTGCAGGAGCTCTTCCAGATCAGCGAGCGCAAACGTGCTGGCGTAGTCGCTCATGGCGTACGGGATCACCAGATCCTTACCGTGGACCTGACCGCCGCAACTATAAACGACGTTGGGCACGTAGCCTTCGCGCTCCGTATGCTCGGGAGACAGTAGCGGCTCGTGCAAACGACCAATGACCTTGGACGGGTCGTTGAGGTCCAAGAGGAACGCTCCGATGGAGTATTTCCGCATCGGACCCACACCGTGACTCAGTACCAACCAACCCGCCTCGGTTTCAATCGGCGAGCCGCAGTTGCCGAGCTGCACGAACTCCCAGCCATACGTCGGCTTGAGCAGCGTCTCTCGGGACAACCAGAAGTGGAGATCATCCGAGTACATCAGGAAGATGTTCTCACCGTCCTGACGTGAGAGCATCGCGTAGCGGCCGTTGATCTTGCGCGGGAAGAGCGCCATGCCCTTGTTCTGAACCTGCGGGCCATTCATGGTGCTGATCTTGAAACGCAGGAAATCCGCGGTTTCCAGGATCTGCGGGAACGTGACACGGCCGTCGTAGGCCGTGTAAGTCGCGAGATACTTAGTCTGTCCGTCGTCCTCGGTGAATCGAACGAAACGCGCGTCCTCCACTCCGTTGGACTCGGTCGGCGAGTTTGGGAAAATGATGCGCTCGGACATCTGAGTTTCCGGCTCGTAGATGACCTCGTAGTTGGCCTCTGCCAACGCCAAGATGGAGCGCGAGGTTGCCGGAGGCAGAACCTTGGACTGAGTCCGGTACTCGAGCTCCACGGCGCGCACCGCCGCGCGGAGCTCCCTCATGTTGAAGCTGTCGCCGAGCCGGTTCAATACGCGCTCGGAGAAGCCATCGGCTGAGCCCAGCTCGAATAGAGTCCGCTCGAATAGAAACTTGTCGTAGAACGGGTCCGGCACGGTCTGCGGAGTCGTCACGAATGGCGTCACGGGATCGAGCACGATGTCGCTGTGCTCGTCGATGACACCGGAGCGAAAGGTGATCGAGGAGATATGCCCCTCACCTGTCGAGCGAAGACTGAGCACGAAACGACGCGACCCCGCAGCAAGGTTACTCTGGTCGGGGTGCCAAACCAGCGAAGGGTTGAAGAGCGCGGCTGATTCAACCGAGTATTCCTGGGTGAAATACGAGCCAATCAGCATCTGCCGGTCTTCTGAAAGTGGCAGATCCGTGACCATGTGGCGCCGCATTTGCTCGAACCGCAGCAAGAAGAACTGCTGCAGGCGGTGATGACGACCGCGAAATTCTGCCATCACGCGTTCGAGCAGTTGCGCGACCTCTTCATCTTGCAGCGACATGACGCGCGCGACGATGCGGACGACGCGCGCTTCATCCAGCTGATTGAATGGTCGAAACAGTACGCGCGCCGCGTTGGGGCGGATGACGATATTCGTACGCCGAACGATCATGAAGAACTCATCAAGTAGCGCTCTGATTTGCCGCGCTCAGAAGCGGTGCTCGATCTCGTTCTCCCGACTGCGGTGCTTGCGTCTCGGAACCACTGACCCGCGACTCGAGCGCTTGGATTTCGACCAGCGCGCTGAGAAACGCCAAGGTCGACTCGGCGCCTTCGTTCAAATTGACGCGGTCGACGTGCAGGCCGTCGCGGCAGCCGCCCGAGTCAGGATTATAGATGCTCAAGTCGAGGTCGTTCTGACCCAAGAACCAACCGAATGCGCGACGCGCCTCGGTCAGCCAAAAGTGGTCGCCGGTGACCGCGAACGCTTCGCTACATGCGCCGATCGTGGCGTGCGCCTCGAGCGGTTGCTGATCGAAACGAGCGCGTGGCTCACCGCGCCGATAAAAGCCGTTCGAGCCGATCGGCCGGAAATGACCGCGTTCCGCGCGCTGAGCCTGGACGAGCCAGCGGAGCGCCGAAAGCCCGATGTCACGCGCGTTGCTGAGCTCGGGAGCCTTACCCGCCGTCGCGAGCACCGCTTGAGCAATGCGCGCGTTGTCGTAGGAGACGACGTCCTCGAACCAGTGCCAGTCCGGAGTCTGGACAGCGGCGTACAGCGAGATCAAGCGATTGAGCAGCTCGGTTTGCATGCGCGCGGCGTTCCGATCCCCGCGCAGGCGGTGGAGGTACTCCCGAATGCCGAGCAGAGCGAAAGCCCACGCGCGTGGCGACGAGGTGTCCGAGATCGCAGGCAGGGAGCGCATGAACAAATCCGCGGCCCAAGTTCGAAGCTCCCGACGCTGGGTGCGACCGACGCACGTGCCGAGCGCCCAGAGCGCGCGCCCTTGGCTGTCCTCCGAGCCCGCCGTCTCCAACCAGCGACGGTCGTAGGACATGAAGTTCCGGAAGCGACCCGTCTCGGCATTGAACGCGTAGTCCACGAAGCTCGCGTAGCGGGTCCCGAGCGCGGCGATCTCCTCACCGCCCACGCCGCGCGTCTCGAGCTCGACACTGAGCATCAACGCGCGTGCGTTATCATCGATACAATAGCCCTCGGCGAGATTGGGCAGAGTGAAACGTGCATGTTGCAACATGCCGGTCGAGTCGGACATGCGCTTCAAGTGGTCGAAACCCAGCTCGGGCAGCGACAATTCACGAGAATCCGAGGTACGGCGCGGCACGACCTTGAGCTGACGTTCACTGCGGCTCTTACGTGCCGACTCGAAGGTCGCAAGGTAGCGCTCGGCGACTTTACTCCAGACCATCTCGCGACCCGCGAGGTAGGCGCGCTTGCGCATCGCGTGGCGGCGGCCCTCGTCCCGCAGCAGGCCCCGGATCTCGGTGGCGATGGCCAGCGAATCGCCGAACGGCACGAGCACACCCCGACCGTCCGCGAGCAGCTCCTTGGCATGCCAGTACGGCGTCGAAACGACCGCTTTGCCGCAGCCGAATGCATACGCAAGAGTGCCTGACGTGATCTGCGCCGGGTTCAAGTATGGCGTGACGTAAATATCCGCCGCACCAAGGAACCTCTTCAGCTCCTCCAGCTCGACGAATTGGTTGAAGAAGCGCACGTGCTCGGCGACGCCCAAGTCTTCAGCCAACGCTTGCAGGCTCTCACGATAAACTTCGCCGCAATCACGGAGCAGGTTCGGGTGCGTTGCGCCGAGCACGATGTACACGACGTCGGGAAACTCGGCCACGATTTCGGGCAGAGCCTTGATCACGTTCTCGATGCCCTTGTTCGGAGAGAGCAGCCCGAAGGTGAGCAGCACGCGGCGCCCCTCCACGGAATATTGATCCTTGAAAAAATTCGGATCCGCGAACGCCATATCCGGTATTCCATGCGCAATCAGCTCGATTTTTCGATCCGGGACCGAATACGTTTCTTTCAAGATCGCGCGCCCACACTCCGACATGGTCACGACCTTGGACGATAGGCTCGTGAGCTCTTGCATGACGCGTCGTTGTTCGACGTTGGGTTGCTTCAGAATGGTATGCAACGTCGTCACGAACGGCATACGCAGCCGACGCAAGAGGTTCAGCACGTGGCTGCCACTCGGCCCGCCATAAATGCCGAACTCGTGCTGGAGCGAAACGACGTCCACGTTCAAGAAGTTCAGGTACTCGGCGGCGCGTGCGTAGTCGTCGACGTCTTGCTCGGCGATCTCGAAGCGCACGTCATCGGGATAGTCATAACCTTCTTTGCGATCGCTGACCGAGACGACAGGGCACTGTCCGTCCGGGATCACGCCTTGGACGGCGTTTCTCAGGTCACCGGTGAACGTCGCGATCCCGCATTTGCGCGGCAGGTAGTTGCCGATGAAGGCGATCTTTCGGAAGTCACTCATGCGGGGCTCCTGTGCAAATGCCGTTCCTGCTCGCATGGAGCCGGAAATCCGTCGTGGTTTCGCGGTCGAATTGAAAACCAACGGCCACTTCTGTGGCGCTTCGTCACGACCCGCTTGGCCGACTCTGCGCGCTGGCGCGTTTTGTCGCAAACCCAATCACGAAATGACCAAGAAATACCGCTCATTTCGATGCAAAATCGCCGCGACGCGTGACATGGCACGGGCGCTGCAACACAGCAGATCAGTCTGGATTCTCACGTGGAGGAATAACCATGTTGCATTGGGCGATCGTATTTTTCGTGATTGCGCTGTTGGCGGCCATATTCGGCTTCGGCGGCCTGGCTGCAAGCGCGGCGGGCGTGGCAAAGATTCTGTTCTTCGTGTTCTTGGTGTTTGCGCTGATCTCGTTCCTGTTCGGACGTCGCAGCCCAGCGGGTTGAGCGCTAGGCGCGAGACGCGCATCAGCGACCGGAGGCGTGAGCGACAGCGGCGCTGAGCTGCGCGGGTTCGACGGGCTTGGCGACATGCGCCTGAAAGCCCGCCGCGAGCGCTTTAGCCACGTCCTGACGAGAGGCGTACGCGGTGACAGCGACGGCCGGCAAATCGTGATTCGACTCACGCACGGTCTTCAGCAGCGCAAAGCCATCACCGTCGGGTAAGCCGATGTCCGAGACCAGCACGTCCGGCCGGCGCTTGCGCACGGACTCCAGTGCGGCCGCCGCGGTGGAAACCGCGGTCACTTCTGCGCCGAAGCGACGCAGCATCATCTGCATCAGATCGCAGCCATCCGGGTCGTCTTCGACGAGCAGCGCGTAGATACCAGCAAGCGCGCTCTTGCTTTCTGGCGCTTCTTCGAGCGATGCGTTCGACGCCCCGTTGAGGTCCGAGGGCGCGTCGCTGCTCTGGGCTTCACCCACGGGCAGCGTCACGACCAGGCGAGCGCCTTTGCCGATACCGTCACTGTGCGCGCTCACCGTGCCGCCGTGCAGCTCGACCAGATGCCGTACGATGGCGAGCCCGAGACCCAAGCCGCGCTGAACGCGTTGCGGATTGTTCGCAGCTTGCTTGAAGCGATCGAACATCAGGGGCAGAAACTCCGGCGCGATGCCGGGCCCGTCGTCCTGAACCTCGAGCCGCGCGGATGAGCCTTCGCTACTCAGCGTGAGCTTGACGTGACCGCCGCGCGGCGTGAATTTCAGGGCGTTTCCCAGGATATTGCCGACGACTTGCTGAAGCCGCGTGCCGTCTCCGAGCATGCTCAGCGCGGCAGAAGGAATGTCTGCGCCGAGCTCGATGCCGTTCTCTACGGCGACGGGGCGGGCCGCGTCGAGCGCTGCCTCGACGATGCTCCGCAAGTCCACGTGCCCCTCGTCGACGTGAAGGTTTCCCGAGACGACGCGCGATACGTCGAGCAGATCTGCGACCAACTGCGCCAAGGCACGCCCGTTGCGCTCGATGGTGTCGACCGCGCGCTGCTCGGTCTCTTGGCTGAGGCCGCCGGTGCGCAGCATCTGACCCCAACCGACGATGGCGTTGAGCGGCGTCCTCAGCTCGTGCGAGACCGTGGCTAGGAACATGTCCTTGGCGCGGTTGGCCTCCTGCAATTTGGCGCGCTCGTTCTGCGCAAGCTCGTACAGCCCAACGTTGTCCAGGGCCGTCGCCATGCGCCCCGCGACGTCCCGAGCGAGGTCTATGTCGGACGGCAAGTAGTGCCTGTCTGGGTCGCGACTCAAGAAAACGAGGCTACCGAACACGCGCTCGCGAATCACCAGCGGCAAGCAAATGTACGAGGAGACACCGAGCTCGTGCAAAAACCAGATGTGCTCGCCCGCATTGGACGGGCCGGATTGAGCCAGAATTTCCGGAACATTCTCGTAAATTTCGGGGCGTCCGTCGAAGCACACGGTGGACGGTCCGAGATCGAACCGCGGGTCGTCGAGGTTGAAGTCCGGCAGCAAGCTCGCGCTGGCACGCTTGGACGTGCTGTCGTCCACTCGAAGGTCGAGCAGCGCGGAGTCACCCAAGACAGGCAGCGTCGCGGCCAGCACTTCATCTAACCCATGACTGCGATCGGTGACCTCGCCGAGTCGTCGCGTGAGAGCCGCCAGCATCTGTAGGGCTTCTGCAGAGCGCTTGCGCGCGTCGATGTCCGTGCTCGTGCCCACCCAGGCGCTGATCTGCCCGCTGGTGTCTCGCTCGGGCAACATGCGCACGAGGTGCCAGCGAAAACGGCGCTCCGTAACGTTGCCGAAGCGAAATTCGGCTTCCCAACCGCGCTGCTCGGCGATCGATTCGGAGAAGCCTCGCCTAAATTCCTGGTAATCACTGGGGTGCACGATGCTGGACCAGTCGAGCGGCTCGGTCTCCGCGAGCCCCGCGCATTCGAACCAGCGACGATTGCCGTACCGAAGCTCGCCCCGCTCGTCCAAAGTCCACACGATTTGCGGCATGGACTCGGCGAGCATCGTGTAGCGGTGCTCGCTGAAACGCTTGTAGTCGGCGAGCTCTCGCTCGGTCGCGCGCCGGAGCTCTTCGGCCTGCCGCTTGATGATTTGGCTTTTTTGGTACAGCTCGATGAAGACCGACACCTTGCTGCGCAGGATCTCCGGCTCGATCGGCTTCAAGATGTAGTCGACCGCGCCGACCGTGTACGCACGCGCCACGAGCCGCTGATCGCGATGAATCGCGGTCAAAAAGATGATCGGCACGGCGCGCGACTTCTCGCGCGTGCGGACCAGCTCCGCCACCTCGTAGCCGTCGAGCACCGGCATCTGCACATCGAGCAGCACCAAGGCGAATTCTTCGCGCAGCAAGTGGCGCAAGGCCTCTTTGCCGGAGCTGGCCTGAATCACCTCTTGACCGAGCGGCTCGAGCATCGCGCCTAGCGCGAGCAGGTTCTTCGGCTGATCATCGACCAGCAAGATCTTGGCTGGTGGCAGGCCCACGTCAGCGGCGATTGAACTTCCGAGCTCTACTTCCTGGGTCATGGCGCCTCTGTGTCCGTCGCGCGCATGACGAGCTCGGGAGCGATCATGTCGAGCCCGAGAACGCGGTCCGCGGGCACGTTCCGCAGCGCGTTGTTGGGCATGAAGCCGCTCTCTGCCGACGCGGGATCCTGCACTATCACGTAACCTCCGCGCTGTTTGATCTCCTGCAGCCCACGGGTGCCGTCCTGATTGGCGCCCGTGAGCAGCACGCCAATCACACTGCTACCGTGGAAATAGGCGGCGGACTCGAAGAGCACATCAATCGATGGTCGGCTAAAGGTCACGGGCTCTTCGGTCGACAGCGCGATCGAGCTCGGCTCCACGAGCAGGTGGTAGTCCGGTGGCCCGAGATAGACACCCGGCCCTTGCAGCGGCTCTTTGTCCTCCGCCTCGCGCACGGGGAGGAGCGAGGCAGCACGAAGCAAGCCGCTCAGTCGCTCATCGGAGTCCTTGGAGCGATGCTGCACGATCACGATTGGCAAGCGGTAGCTGGCGGGCAATGCGGACAGCAGCCGCGTCAAAGCATGCAACCCTCCGGTCGAGGTGCCCACCACCACCAACTGGTAACGTGCCGTCACTTGTTTCTCCGGAAGATCTTCTCGCGTAGTGAAAGGACCGAGAATTCGTGCTCGAAAGCGGTGAACCGCAGCGACTCTTTGCGACCGAGGCAGAGCACGCCGAGCGTCGCAAAGCTCTCCGAGAACAGCTCGAGCACGTGATCTTTCAAGGAGCGATCGAAGTAGATCAGCACGTTGCGGCAGACGATCACGTTGAACTCGCTGAAGCCGCGGTCCATCGCCAAGTTGTGCTGAGTAAAGAGTACGTTCTTCGCCAAGCGCGGCGCGAACAGGGCGCCGTCGTATTTCGCCGTGTAATAGTCGTTGAGCGAACGTTTGCCGCCACCGCCAAAGTAGTTGGACGTGTATTCCTTCATCCGGGACAGCGGAAAAATGCCCTGCCGCGCGTGATCTAGGACGGTCGAATCCATGTCCGTCGCGTAGATGCGACAGCGCTCGTACAAACCCTCTTCTTCGAGCAGGATCGACATGGCGTACACTTCTTCGCCCGTCGAACAGCCCGCGTGCCAGATGCGCACCGTGGGGTAGGTCTTGAGCAGCGGCACCACGGTCGTGCGAAACTCCAGAAAGAACGAGGGATCGCGAAACATCGCGGTCACGTTCACGGACAGGTCGTGCAGCAAGCGCTGCATCGCTGCAGGCTGATGCAAAACCAGCTCGGTGAGCCTCGAAATCGTGGGGATCCCGGTGTTTTCGAGGTGCCTTCGAATGCGCCGGTGCAAAGACGCCGGCGCGTACGAGCGGAAGTCGAAGCCATGATGGCGAAAGATCGCGAGCAGCAATAGCTCCATCTCCAAGCGCTCGAGCTCCGAGGTCGCAGAGGAGAACCGCTGCGCGCGAGCGTCGCTCACCCACTTCTCCGTACCCGTGCTCGTAGGACCGGCCATACGTGCCTTGCATCACCCCGCCACGCTCGGCGCGTACATCCAAACCCGCATCAGAGACAACAAGCGGTCCGGGTCAACCGGTTTGGTAATGTAGTCCGACGCGCCAGCCTCCAAGCACTTCTCGCGGTCCCCCTTCATGGCCTTGGCAGTGAGCGCCAAGATAGGCAGCGCGCGGTACTCCGGAATGCGCCTGATCTGACGCATGGTCTCATAGCCGTCCATCTCGGGCATCATCACGTCCATCAAGACGAGCGTCACGTCCGGTGTCTTCTTCAACAACTCGATGCCGTCGCGGCCGTTCTCCGCAAACACGACCTTCATGCCTTGGCCTTCGAGCACGGTCGTGACGGCGTAGATATTGCGCACGTCATCATCGACGACGAGTACCGTCGCACCCTGAAACGCCACGTCGCGACCGTGTGCGGTGTGCAAGATACGCCGCTTTTCCTCGGGCAATTGCGCTTCCACACGGTGCAAGAAGAGCGCGGTCTCGTCGAGCAGGCGCTCCGGGGAACGGACGTCTTTCAGGATGATCGACTCGGCATACTTTCGGAGCTGCGTCTCCTCGCTCGGAGAAAGATCGCGACCGGTGTACACGATCACCGGTAAGTTGCGCAGATTCTCTCGCGTCTTCACCTGTTCCAGGAGCTGAAAGCCGCTCGTCCCTGGCAAGCCCAAGTCGAGCACCATGCAGTCGAAGTGCTGTTCGCTGAGGAGCTTCAACGCTTCCTCCGCGGAACCCACGGCGGTCGAGGTGACATCTCCGTTGCCGATCAGCTCGACGATGCTCTCGCGCTGCACCTCGTCGTCTTCGACGACCAAGAGGCTCTTGGTCTTGCGTGACAGGAAGCTCAATAGCCCCGAGAAACCTTGATCCAACGCCTCTTTGCTGACCGGCTTCTCGGCGTAGCCGACCGCGCCCAAACGCAGGCCGTCTCTTCGCCGATTCGTTCCGGACACGATGTGCACGGGGATGTGCCGCGTGTCTGGGTTCTGCTTCAGGCGATCCAAAATGCTGAGGCCGTCCATCGCGGGTAGGCCGATGTCCAGCAAAATGGCGTCGGGACGCACGCGCCTCGCGAGAGCAAAGCCGGTGTCACCACGCAGCGATACGATGCCCTTGAAGCCGCGCTCGCGCGCCGCGTCGAGCAGCAGCGTCGCGAACGCGACGTCGTCCTCGACGATCAAAAGCACACGGTCCCCCGGTCTGATCGCCTGGCGGTCATCGGGAATTTCAGCGGCGTGGCCGCCTTGAAACGTACCCGCTTCGTCGTCGAAGTCGGGTTGGTCTTCGCGTGAGCGGCTCTCGGGCAGCTCCAAGGTCTGATACTCACGCGGCAGGTACAGCGTGAACGTGCTGCCTTTGCCGGGCGTACTCTTGACGTGGATTTCTCCGCCCAGGAGCCGCGACAGCTCGCGACTGATCGACAAACCCAAACCCGTGCCGCCGTACTTGCGGCTGGTCGTGCCATCGGCCTGCTGAAACGCTTCGAAGATCAGCTGCTGCTTGTCTGCCGGGATGCCGATACCAGTATCGGTGACGCTGAACGCGATGACGTTCTCGGGCGTCGCGCGCAGTAGATCCGAGCGCAGGACCACGCCCGGTTCCGGCAAACCGATGCGAATCGAGACCATGCCCGAATCGGTGAACTTGAAGGCATTGCTGAGCAAATTCCGAAGCACTTGCTGCAACCGCTGGCCGTCGGTTCTGAATGTATCGATCGACGCGCGGTCCGCAGACAGCTGAAACTCGACGTTCTTCTGCTGTGCCATCGGCCGGAAGGTGCGTTCGAGGTATTCCGTCACCTCGTCGATACGCACTTCGCTCGGGTAGATCTCGATCTTTCCAGCTTCGACCTTGGACAGATCCAAGACCTCGTTGATCAAGTTCAAGAGATCCGTGCCCGCCGCTTGGATGGTCTTGGCGTACTCGACCTGCTTCTCGGAGAGCTTGCCCTCCTTGTTGTCACTCAGCAGGCGCGCCAGGATCAGCAAGCTATTGAGCGGCGTGCGCAATTCATGGCTCATGTTGGCCAAGAATTCGCTCTTGTAGCGCGACGAGACCGCGAGCTGCTCGGCCTTTTCTTCGATCGCCATGCGCGTCATTTCGACTTCGCGATTCTTCTGCTCGACCGCCTTGTTCTGCTCGGCGAGCAACGCCGCCTTTTCTTCCAGCTCCTCGTTGACCTGCTGCAGCTCCTCTTGCTGTTCCTTCAGCATTTCTTCAGACGCCTTGAGCGTCTTCGTCTGTTGCGCGAGCTCGGAGTTGGAGCGCTTCAGCTCGTCTTGCTGCGATTGCAGCTCGAGGGACTGCGACTGCAGCTCTTGCGCAAGAGACTGCGACTGATTGAGCAACTCTTCCGTGCGCATGTTCGCGGCGATCATGTTGAGCACCACGCCGATGCTCTCCGACAATTGATCCAAGAAGATGCGGTGAATCGGGCTGAACGGCTCGAAGCTGGCGAGCTCTGCCACGGCACGCACTTCGCCCTCGAACAGAATGGGCAGCACCAGAATGTTGAGTGGCGCCGCCTCACCCAAGCCTGAATTGACTTGGATGTAATCACCAGGCACGCGGGTGAGCAGAATGGGCTTCTTCTCCAGCGCGCACTGACCGACCAAGCCCTCGCCGCGCGTGAAGCGATTCGACACGTTTTTCCGCTCTTTATAAGCGTAGCTCGAGGTCAGGCGCAGCGCCTCGTCCGCCTCTGCGGAGATGAAGAACGCGCCGTGGCTCGCGCCCACGAGGGGCGTCAGCTCGCTCATGATCAAGCGCGACACGGATTCGAGTGTCTTCTGCCCCTGCATCATGGCGCTGAACTTGGCGAGGTTCGTCTTCAGCCAATCTTGTTCGCGATTCTTCTCCGTCGTTTCACGGAGGTTGGCGATCATCTGATTGACGCGCTCTTTCAACGCCAGAAGCTCACCTTGCGCCTCGACGGTGATGGACCGCGTCAGATCACCCTCGGTCACGGCGGTGGCCACGTTCGCGATGGCGCGCACCTGGCCAGTGAGGTTATTGGCCAACTGATTCACGTTGTCCGTGAGGTCGCGCCACGTGCCCGCAGCGCCCGGCACCTTGGCCTGACCGCCGAGCTTGCCTTCCGTGCCGACTTCGCGCGCCACCGTGGTCACCTGTTCGGCGAACACGCGCAGCGTGTCGGTCATGGTGTTGATCGTGTCGGCGAGCGCTGCAATTTCACCTTGCGATTCCATCAGGAATTTCAGGGTCAAATCGCCATTTGCGACGGCAGTCACGACCTTGACGATACCGCGCACTTGCGTCGTGAGATTCGACGCCATGCTGTTCACGCTATCCGTCAGATCCTTCCAAGTACCGGCGACGCCGGGCACGCGAGCCTGGCCGCCGAGCTTGCCTTCCGTGCCGACTTCGCGCGCCACCGTGGTCACCTGCTCGGCGAAGATGCCGAGCGTCTCGGTCATGTCGTTGATCGTCTCTGCGAGCTCGGCGATTTCCCCCTTCGCTTCGACGACCAATTTCTTGGACAAGTCGCCATCGGCGACCGCGGTCACGACCTTCGCGATGCCACGCACCTGCGTCGTGAGATTCGACGCCATGCTGTTCACGTTGTCGGTCAGGTCCTTCCACGTACCGGCGACCCCCGGCACGTACGCCTGACCGCCGAGCTTGCCGTCCGTGCCGACTTCACGCGCCACGCGCGTCACCTCCGCGGAGAAGCTGCGCAGCTGATCGACCATCGTATTGATGGTATTTTTGAGCTGCAGCACTTCGCCGCGCACGTCCACGGTGATCTTCTGAGACAAATCTCCGTTGGCGACCGCCGTCGTGACCAAGGCGATATTGCGCACCTGATCGGTCAGGTTGTTCGCCATGTAGTTCACGCTGTCAGTCAGGTCTTTCCAGGTACCAGCGACGCCGGGCACTGCCGCCTGTACGCCGAGCTTGCCTTCACCACCGACCTCGCGCGCCACGCGCGTCACTTCACCGGAGAAGCTGCGCAGCTGATCCACCATGGTGTTGATGGTATTTTTCAGCTCTAGAATCTCGCCTTCTACGTCGACGGTGATCTTCTTCGACAAGTCACCGTTGGCCACCGCGGTCGTCACGAGCGCGATGTTGCGCACCTGACCCGTCAGATTCGAGGCCATGTAGTTCACGTTGTCGGTCAGATCTTTCCAGGTCCCGGCGACGCCCGGCACGTTGGCTTGGCCGCCCAAATTCCCTTCCGTACCTACCTCTTTCGCGACGCGCGTCACCTCCGCGGCAAAGCTGCGGAGCTGTTCGACCATGGTGTTGATGGTGTTCTTCAGCTCGAGCAACTCGCCCTTCACGTCGACCGTGATCTTCTTCGACAAATCACCGTTCGCTACCGCGGTCGTCACGAGCGCGATGTTGCGGACCTGGTCGGTGAGGTTACCGGCCATGTAGTTCACGTTGTCCGTCAGGTCCTTCCACGTGCCGGCGACCGCGGGCACTTGCGCCTGGCCGCCGAGC
>DATHOI010000785.1:0-2665 GCA_035485095.1 Polyangiaceae bacterium
CTCCGCCCGCGCCCGCGATGATCACTTCCAACCCGCGGCTTTCGGCGCTCGCTGCATACTCGAACATCAGGTCCGGCGTGCGGTGAGCAGAGACGACCCGCGCTTCGAACGGCACCCCGAGCTCGCTCAAGGTTTCCGCGGTATGGCGCAGCGTCTCCCAGTCGCTCTGCGAGCCCATAATCACGCCCACGAGTGGTTTTTGCTTCGAGTCGGCCAAAAGGAGGGCGGAACCCTAGTCATTTCGCTCCGGCCCCGCAAGCGTCGCGCGGCCGGATTCGGCAGATGGACCCGTGCCGCGCGGCTTTTCGAGCAGGGGCCTCGGTTAAACCGAGACAACCCGAGACGGCTCCAAGAGGCCCGCGCGAAGCTCCGTACGCAGCGACCGCGCCGCAGTGCGTCGCGAAAGCCCCGGAAATTCGGCGAAATTCGCGCTGGAATGGCCCTCAAATGACGGAAGGATGACCCTGAGTCCGAGGCTCTCGAGCTAGCCTCTCGGCACTCGGAATGTACATCATCCTCGCGTTCTTCGTCCTGCACTGGCAGGCGTCCGTGTTCTGCCAAACCTTCTTTTTGCATCGCTTCGGCGCGCATCGCCAATTTACGATGTCCAAGGGTTGGGAGCGGTTCTTTCACCTGCTCACTTACGTGACGCAGGGGTCGAGCTTCTTGTCTCCACGCGGCTACGCGATTTTGCATCGCATGCATCACGCCTACAGCGACACCGAGAAGGATCCGCATTCCCCGCTGAACTACAGCAACGTCTTCACGATGATGCTGGCGACCAAACATCGCTACGACGCGTTCGCCTACAACCGCGAAGCGCCGGAGCCGCGCTTCGACGGCGGCTTCCCGGTTTGGCCGACCATCGATCGCATCGGGCAATCCTGGATCATGCGTTTACTCTGGGGCGCGGCGTACACGTCCGTGTATCTGGCGTTTGCGCCTTCTATTTGGTGGTTCTTGCTCTTGCCGGCGCATTTCATCATGGGCCCGATCCATGGCGCGATCGTCAACTGGTGCGGACACCGCTACGGCTACCGGAACTACGAGAGCGACGACGTCTCGCGCAACATGTTGCCGTTCGACTTCCTGACGGCGGGTGAGCTGTTCCAGAACAATCACCACGAATTCTCGATGAGCCCGAAGTTTGCGGCTCGTTGGTTCGAGGTGGATCCGACCTACTACGTGATCGTCGTGCTCGACGCGCTCGGCGTGATCAAGATCGCGACAGATCAGCGCGCGCGCTACCCGCTCGAGCGCAAAGCACCCGCGCTCGCCGCTTCGGACGCGGAATAAGCGCTGTTACCGGCCCGCGCTCACAAGTGTGGGCGCGACGCTTGCTCGAACGTCCAGCGCTCCGCGATTTGCGGCTGAGTGCCCGCTAAATCGTAGACCTGCACGTAGCCTTCGTCGAAGTCGGCGATCGAGCACACCGGGCGGTGATCGCGCGCGGCCGACAAAGTGCCAGCGTTCAAGATCGTGAGGCCGGAGATGTTGCGCAGCATGACGCGATGCGAGTGCCCGTTCACCACGAAGCGGGCGCTTCGCCCTTCGACGAGCTCCCAGAGCGCGCGGTTCGACTCCAGGTCATACCCGTAGTCGTCCGGCTTCACCGACGCCATGTCGTCCTCACCGAGACCATGGCAGAGCAATACGGGGCCGCGGGGGCTCGTGAAGGAGCGGGTCTTGGGCAGCGCGGAGAGGTAGTCACGAATGCGCGGCGTGACCGCGGACAGCGGTGTTGCGTCGGGCAAATCGCGCATTTGTCCGGCGAGTAACCAGCGCTCATGGTTGCCGGCGACAGCGAGCACGCCCGCGCCCTCGAGGATGGCGCATGTCTCACCGAGATCACCCGCGCCATCGGCGATGTCACCGACCGCCAGCACGGTTTCGATCGCATGAGCGCGGAAATGGTCCAGCACTCGTCTTAGGCGCAGGGTCTCGCAGTGAATGTCGCCGATGAGGCCCGCGCGCGTCAGCATTCGCCCGAGAGTGTAGCGGATGCAAGTTGCGCAGTCTCGCGAGAGCGACGCGCGGCCACCCGCTTTTTTTGCGAGCGCGAGCGGCGCGATCGCTGGCTAAGCGCGTGGTACTGGATTGCGACGCGCACGCTCTGGCATTAGCGTCCCGGGCGATGCGATTCGCCGCGGTTTTTGGAGTTTTGGTGTTGGCTTGTAGCGCTCCGACGAAGGTCGATCCGATCGATCGCGAGCCTGCTCCGCGCTCGCTCGAGGCGGAGCCTGGTGAAAGCCCACACCAAACTGAAACAACGCCGAAGCGTGAAACGACGCAATCCACTGCATCCGCGAGCGGCAAGGACAGCGCGAAGGGCGGCGACGAAACGAGCTGTCCCGTTGGCATGAAGCTCGTCGATGGGGACTACTGCACCAAGCTCGAGCTCACCTGCAAAAACAGTTGGTACGACAAATCCAACAAGAAGACGGTGTGTGAAGAGTTCGAGCCCAAGAGCACGTGTGTTGGTGAAAAAGTGCACAAGCGCTACTGCATGGACACCTACACTTGGCCCAATGAGAAGGGCGCACGACCCGAGGTCATGAACAAGTTCAACCAGGCCGAGGTGAAGTGCGCGGCGGTCGGCAAGCGCATGTGCACCGAGACGGAGTGGACGCTCGCTTGCGAAGGTCCCGAGATGCTGCCCTTTCCC
>DATHOI010000786.1:0-2281 GCA_035485095.1 Polyangiaceae bacterium
TGATGAATGAGGCGCACGTGATCCGCGATGTCAACTACATCGAGTACTACCGGCACGCGCGTTCGGGTCGCATCAACTGGAAACGCGAGCTCGAGACTCGCCAATTGGTCATTTTCGAGCAATGGCAAGCCTCGCGGATGACCAGCAATCTGTCGGAATTTCTGGACGATCTCGAGTTTCGTTCGCCGCGATTTCGGCACGCGATGCAGGCCGCGCTCGCGCACTAGGGCACGGCAGCGAGTGCGCCCGAGAGAGGGCCGTTCCGAATTTCGTTGTGATCTCGTGAAACCAGCAACGAGGCCCTCGATCTGCCGTCAACTTTTACGCGGCGCCTTCGACGCACGCGGCGTCGGGCTCGCCGCGGGACTCTTCGAAGCACGCGAGCTCGGTGCTTTCGAAACGCGCTCGCTAGGCGCTTTCGACGTCCGCGCCGCAGGGCTCTTGGAAACGCGCGGGCTCGGTGCTTTCGAAGGCGCGGCAGCTGGGCTCTTCGAACCCTTGCTGCTCGCCGCTCGCGTGCTCTTCGGCTTCTGCGAGGGCGCCGCGATCGAGGCGCGCACCGCAGATAGATCGGCCATCGGTCGGCCGCTCATGCTGCACAGGAGCGCTTCGGCGAACATCGGACCGAGCGCCTCGTGCTTGAAGTATGCGTACACGGCCTGCCAACCCTGCGCGCCAATGCGCGTGCCCCAATCCGCAATGCTACCGGGCTCGTAGTCGAGGCGGCGCAGGCGCAAGTAACCGAAATCTGCGGTGGCAACGAGTGGTGGAGATTTTTCGAATTCTTCGAGATCGCCGCCCACCAATGCGACGTTCTTTTCGGCGAGCGCCGCGTACACGTCGTCACTGAACCAAGAGGCGTGACGAAACTCGAGCGCCGCGCGGCGCCCGCTGGGCACGAGCGGCAAAAACGCGCGCAAGACCCCGAGATCTTTCTTCAAGAACGGCGGCAATTGGAAGAGCACCGGGCCGAGCTTGTCCCCCAGCGCGGACGCCACGTCGAAGAAGTGCTGCACGTCGCTCTCGACGTCGGCAAGCTTCTGCTGATGGGTGATGCGGCGTGTGGCCTTGAGCGCGAACGTGAAACTCGCAGGCGCCTCTTCGCCCCAGGCCGCGAGCATCTCCGGCTTGGGCATACGGTAAAAGGTGTTGTTGATTTCTACGCTCGGTAGGCGCTCCGAATAGAAGCGCAGCATCTGGTCGTTCGGCAGACCTTCCGGATAGAAGCGCCCACGCCACTCGGCGTAGCTGAACCCACTCGTGCCTGCGAGGATCTGCATCGAGACTCCGTGCGCATGGTACCCGAGCCAGGTTCCAGTGAGGCGCTAATCAGGCGTTCACGTTCGTCTGAGAGGAGGCAATGTGTGCGCTGCTCGTCACTACCGGCGGAGCGGCCGAACGACGCGCGTCACCTTTCTTTATCGTGCCGAGCGAGAGCGGCTCGCCGATCCGCGCTCGCGCGCTCTCGGCCCTGGACGAGGGCGCCGATTTGATGCGACGCTAAGGCTCTGACTACGCGCTTCGATAAGTCTTCGCTGCGTGAGAACTAGGGCTTAAACGTTGAGTGAAACGGTGAGTACCGGACTCGAACCCGGACTGGTCATCAGCTCGCGGTACCGCGTCGAGGAACGCCTCGCCGGCGAAGGCGAGCCCGTTGGCTATCAGGCGCTCGACACGGATCGCCAAGCTCCGGTCGTCGTTCTCGACGTCAGCGCTGCTGCCGCAAAAGCGCTCGGCAAGGCCAAGGAGCTCGGACACACGCACCTCGCCAACGTGCTCGAGACCAGCGAGATCAACGGTAAGCACGTCGTAGTCTGTGAACAGGTCAGCGGCGAGACGCTCGAGCAGCGGCTGTCCGACATCGGCACGAAGGCGCCCGTGGACGCGGTGCGCTCTGCGCTGCGCGTTGCGGACGCCCTGTCATCGCTGCACGAAGCGGGCGGCGCGCACGGCTCCGTACATCCCATCAACGTGATCTTGACTCCCGAAGGTCGGGACGGCCCCGTGCTCGCGATCGCGCCGTTGCCCGCAGGCGACGCCGCATTTCGTCAACCCGAGTGGGAAGCGGGCGATCCGCCTTCGGAGCCCGACGACAGTTGGGCCGCCGCAGCGCTGCTATTTTTGATGCTGATCGGCAAGCCACCGCCGCGCACTGGCTTCGAATCCGAGAGTGCAGTGGCTGACGCTGGAGTCACCGATCAAGCCCTACAAATGGCGCTGTATCACGGGCTGGCTCGAGATCTCGGCGCGCGCAGCCACGATCTGAGGCCGCTCAAACGAG
>DATHOI010000787.1:0-5701 GCA_035485095.1 Polyangiaceae bacterium
CCTGTGGGCGCCCGACATCAGCTATTTCAACTGCACGTTTCACGTTTACTACGCGGGCTCTACGTTCGGCTCGAACACCTCGGTCATCGGTCTCGCCACCAGCCCAACGCTCGATTCCTCGAGTGCCAGCTACAAATGGACCGATCAAGGCTTGATCGTGAACACGACGAGCAGCGACAACTACAACGCGATCGATCCGAACGTGAGCTACGACGCGACCGGCGCGCCCTGGTTGGCTTTCGGCTCGTTCTGGAGCGGCATCAAGATGCGCAAGCTCGACGCGACCACGGGCAAGCCGTCGACGAGCGATGCGACCTTGTACTCACTGGCGGACCGCAATGGTGGCGCGATAGAGGCCGCCTCTATCGTCTCTCACAACGGCTATTACTACTTGTTCGTTTCCTTCGACGCGTGTTGCAAGGGCGTCAACAGCACGTATCGAACGATGGTCGGACGCGCCAGCGCGATCACCGGTCCATACACGGACAAGGCTGGCGCAGGGATGATGCAAGGTGCAGCCGAGCAATTGCTGGCCACCTCTGGGCGCTACATCGGCCCGGGCGGCGGCACCGCGTTCCGCAACGGCACGACGTACTTGTACGCGTATCACTACTACGACGGTGACGACAACGGGAACTCGAAGCTGCAGGTTCGCCAGATCAACTGGGACACGACCGACTGGCCCACGCTCAGTGATCCGCTCTTCCCCTGACTAAGCCATTGCGCGTCGCACCCGACGCCGGCGTGTACCTGGGGCTCTGGGAGGTACTATGGTGGGCTCGTGAGTCGGCAACCGAGCAAGGCGGGGTCCGCGACCGCGTATCTGCTGCTAGCGCTGGCTTTCTGCCTGGCATTTTGGGCGTTTGCGAGCGCTTGCGAGTGGTTCGTCGATGCGCCCTTCCGCTACACGACAGAAGGCGAATGGTCGCAGAACCTCGTGCGGTCCGCGGCCCGCGGCCTACGCGGCGAAGAGGCGGCGCTGTTCATTGCCTCACTCTTTGCCGTGCTGCCCACGGTCTGGTTCCTCGCGCTTGCCCTGCGCGGTCGCCCGCCGCGCCCGCTTCACGCCCTGCGCCGCTTTGCTGCGCGCGGGAGCTCGCGCTTTGCCGCCTTGTTCGCCGCGCTGGCGACGGCGCTGTCCTGGCTGGTCTTCCGCTTCGTGCTCTCCGGCACCGCGCTGATCGACGACGAACGCTCGTATCTGTTCGCGGCGCGAAATATGGCCTCCGGTACGTTCTTTCGCACCAGCGCGCCCGCGGCGTTTCGGAATCCGATGATCCTGACCGCGCCCGCGTGGGTCAGCAAATATCCCCCGGGCTTCGCGGCTCTGCTCGTGCCAGGCACGCTGCTCGGCATGCCGAGGCTCGTGCCGTGCGCCGTTTGTGCGCTGTCCGTGCTCGGCGTGTTCTACTTGGCCAAAACGCTGTTCGGCCTGCGCACCGCGCTGGTCGCCTGTGTTTTCTGGGCGTTTTCGCCGTTTCAACTGGCGATCAACGGCACGACGATGATCTTCGGCACGTCGGGTTGCCTCGCGCTGTGGACCGGTGCCCTCGTGGCGCGTGGCCTCACGCAGCGTGACGAACGCGCGCTCGCCGGCGCGGCGTTGCTCAGCGCAATTCACGTCCTCGTGCGTCCCTTCGACGCTGGGCTCGTGCTCGCGGCCGTCGCAATACCGGTCTTCGCTTTCGAGTCAACACGCGTCGCGCTCAGGCGCGTCGTGTTGCTCGGTGCCGGTTTTTTGCTGGGCGTGCTCGGCCTCGGCGCGTTCAATCAGCGCGCGTTGGGCTCCGCCGTAAGCTTCGGCTACACCAGTGCCGGGGACTACCGCTTCGGCTTCTTCGTGCATTCGTTACCCGGGTTCGAGTACGTGCACACGCCGGTTCAGGCGCTCGCGCACGTGCTGGTCGCCTTCGCTCGCTTGGACGGCTGGCTCGTGGGGGTACCCGGTTGTCTGCTGCTCGCCTTGCTGGTGCTCATCGGCCCAACTCGGCGCGAACTAGCGCTGCTGCTGGCGGTCGCGGTTCACCTGCTCGGCTACTCGCTCGCTGCGTCGAGCGGCACGTTCGACGTCGGCCCCACGTACTACTACCTCGCGGCGCCCTGTTACCTGCTGCTCGCGATGCGCGGGGCGCTGCGTCTCGAGCTCGCGCTGATCCCAAGGCTTCGGCCAATCATCACCTGGGCCGGGTTGGTCGCCTTGCCGGTGGCGTGGCTCACCGTAGTTCCACTGCGGGTCCTGCGTTTGGTGCGCCTCAGTCAAGCCATCAGCGCGCCCTGGTCATTTCTCGCTGAAAGTGACCTGACTGAAGGCTTGGTGGTCGTACCGTCGTTTGCGGCACTGCACGCTGCGGGCTACGCGCTCGGCTACCCGTACGAGGTTCGAACGCGAGCTGGGGTCGTGAAGCTGATCCGCCCCGAGTCGCGAGCAGAGCTCGCGGAGGCCGTGCGTTTTTTGCACTACACGGGGCCGGTGTATCAGCTTCAATTCGACGAGCCGCGCTTTCAGAGCGACGGCACGCGCCGGTACGGGCTCGTCAAGCTCGCCCCATAAGCGCGTCAGGCTTTTTGGGTGGGCGCGACCCAAGCCGCGCCGCACCCAGCGAGCCAAGCTACAAGCTGAGGGAGTTTTCAGCCTCCACCTTCTGACGTTGATCGAGCTCTTTTCGCGCCTGCGTGAGCGGATACGGGTCGATCCAGCCGCGCACGTCGAAGTCGTGCGGCAAGAAGCCCCAGGTCAGGAGGAAGTCCTTGAAGTCGCTGAGCGCCGCAATCGACGACTCGAGTAGATCCGTCTGCAAGTGACTACCCACGTCCTTTCCGTACGCGAGGGCAACGGCCTCCTCAGTGGAGCCAGTTTCGCGCGCGACGTAGGCGATAGCCTCGCGCGGGTTGGCTTCCGCCCAGCGCCCCGCCGAGAGCACGCGCTTGAGCAAGCGCACCGCGAGGTCCGGGTGCTTCTCGAGCAGCCCCGCATCCACCGTGAGCGTGCGCGGTGAGCCGTTGTTCACACGCACCTTTGGATCCGGATGCTTGCCGAGATCGAACACCACTTCAGCGCCAATGGCGCGCGCAATTCCGAGGCCGCGCGAGCCCTTGTGAAAGATGGCGTCGACTTCACCCTCGAGCAGGGCGCGAGCTTCAGGCGATTTTCGAGGGTCGCCTTGCGCCCAGCCGCGCGTCCGAGCTTGCGGCGTGTCGCTCCGTTCGAGATCCACTAGCTTCACGTCTCGCTCGGTCAAGCCCTCGAGCTTGAGCGCAGCGACGTATGCGCGCAGCGTCGTTGCGCGCCAAAAGTCGATCTTGATGCTCTTGTTCACGAGCACGCCCAGCCGCTTGCCTTTCAAGTCGCCCAGCGCAGGAATCTTGTTTTGCGGCAAAGTGAGGATGACTTGTGCTTCGTCGGTCCACGTCAGGCCGACCACGCGCGTCGCGCGGCCGGTGGCGCGCGCCCAAATAGCCGGGATATTGCCGCCCTGCCGAAACGAGTTTTCAAGGGTGTGATCGTAGTGCGAGTCCCGCAACGTCGGGTCTGTCACGTCCTGCAACGTCCGCACTTGGATGCCGTCCTTGGCAAATTCCTCTTCGATCAGGCCTTGTTGTGCGGCGATGCCGAGCGGCGTCGGCACTGGGCAGCGCGTGTACCAAAGGGTGTCGATCTTGGTCATGGTTCGGTTTCCTTTCAGTTGGCAATCGGTGGCAAAAAACCCAGCGTTCGGGCTTGTTCCGTGAGACCACTCATCTTGAATTGCTGCGCGAGCACGCCCGGACCAAAATCCCGCGAACCGCCGAGCGCTTCGGCCAAATGCTGCAAACGCGCGCCTTCCTCCAGAATCACGATGAACTCAGCGGTCTTGCGCAGCCCCGCCGTGCCCCACACGGTCGAACCGCCATTGGCCTCCAGAATGGCAGTCGTGTGCGCGTCGATGCGCAGCCGCTCCAAGATGTACTCTTGCTCGGGCTGCCGACGATCGATGTACACCGGCAATTCACGAGTCAGCAGGTAGCGCTGCACTGGCACATAGCGGATCGGCAGCGTGCGGTGCGTTTGAGCCCACGCGCCGAGGTACGGCGAGTGCACGTGTGAAACGGTCGTGATGTGCGGGTGCTGCTCGAAGATCTTGTTGTAGCGCCCAGAGCCCGAACCGCGCCCCTCACCCGCGTAGACCGTGCCATCGAGCCCGAACACCGCGGGCTTGAGCGCGCGCTGGCCCGCAAACGGCCCGGCGTAGTTGATTGAAACTAGCTTATTTTCCCCAGGAATTCGTTCAATGAAGCCCACGGTGCCATTGGCGGTGATGGTGCCGGTTTCGCGGAACACCTGAAACGCAAGCTCCGCCTCTTCCGTCGCTTTGGCGACGAACGCAGCGATGTCGTGTCCGAGGTTGTTTTCGAGTGAAGTCATCGTCGATTGCTCCCTTTCGCTTTTTCTGTTTGTTCGTGCTCGAGACCGATTCGGCGACTAGGCCCCCGCGCTCTGTGTCAGCTCGGACAAGTCCGGTAGAGGGCTGCTCGACGCTGTCGGCAGAACGCGCTGACCGCTCTCGTACGCGCGGTACACTTCCTCGTAGGCGCCGCGGGCCGCGATCAATTCATCATGCGTACCGATCTCGACGAGCCTACCCCGGCGGATCACCGCGATCCGATCCGCGTCGCGAATCGTCGCCAGCCGGTGCGCGATCATGAAGGCCGTACGCCCCTCGCACAGGCGGCGGAGGGCATGCTGGATGCGTCGTTCGGTCTGGATGTCGATCGCACTCGTCGCTTCATCGAGGACGAGCACCGCCGGGTCCGACAGATACGCGCGCAGCAAGCACACCGCTTGGCGCTGGCCGTGGCTCAAATTCGCGCCCAAGGCGCCGACCTCGGTTCGATAGCCGAGCGGCAACCGGCGCAGCATTTCATCGACACCGAGCTTGCGGCTGGCTTCGAAGACATCTTCGTTGCTCGCGGCCGCGGCGCCTGCGCGCAGATTCTCCAGCACGGTGCCGCTGAACAGCACGTTGTCTTGCAAAACGACGCCGATTGAGCGACGAAGATCTCGCTGTGAAAGCCGGCGAATGTCGTGACCGTCGAGTAGAATCCGGCCTTGTTGCGGTTCGTAAAAACGCGTCAGGAGCTGTACCAGTGTGCTCTTGCCGTGGCCGGTCGGGCCGACGATCGCAATGCGTTCGCCCGCCTTGACGTCGAGCGAGAGCTCATGAATCACCGCGCCGCGCCGCGCCATATCATAGCCAAACGTGACCGCGTCGAAGACGACGCGACCTACGACTTTGCCGAGGCTCACCGGCTCGCTGTCGTCCACGATCTCCGGTTTCGTGTCGAGCAGCAAGAAAATGCGCTGCGCCGCCGCCGTGCCCGAAGCGTAGCGCTCGAACAAGTCCCCGAGCTCCTGCAGCGGACCCAAGAACAGATAGACGTAAAACAACGCGGCGGTCATTCGCCCGAGCGTCATCTGGCCGAGCGTGATCCCGCGCGCGCCGATGATCAGGACGACCGCCATGCCCACGGTGGACAGCACCGCAGTGAGCGGCAAAAACCAACTCGCGCGGATACTGCCGCGGATCAGCGTACCCGTAAAATCATCCAAGAGCAGTTTGTAGCGGCGGCGATTGGCTTCTTCGCGTCCGGTCTGCTGCAACACCTTTACGCCGCTCACGGACTCGACCAAGTGCGCCATGAAGCGACTGCGACGCTCGGCGAC
>DATHOI010000788.1:0-2548 GCA_035485095.1 Polyangiaceae bacterium
CTGTTCGTTGCGCACGACACGAGCTACGATTGGAAATCTCGCGATGCAGCCGCTGAAACAAGAGAGCGGCGTGCCCGCGCCCGCTCTGGCTGCAGTTGGCCCAGGCGTTTCGAGCCAACGTGAACCCGGGCTGACACCGCAGCACCGCGATTGCCGAACTGCGGCGATTGCCGAACTGCGACGCCGAAGGCTTTGGCGCATTGGGGGCGGTTTCGTGACCAGCAACACTCATTTCAAATCTGAAGTTTAAACTTAAACATCAGATTCGCGTTGCGATGGGCGGTCTTGCTGGCATCACGCTAGGGCGAATGGCCGCTCGTCAGTGCGCCCGCGCGGCGCTGATGAGCGGCGTACAGCGCGAAGCCCAAGCCGGCCCCGCGCGCCGAGTGCTGGCTCACTGGCATTTGCGCAAGCTCAGCAACGCCGCGGGCAAGCAGGTGCCGCTCGCGCACGTGGTCCCGGACGTGCAGAAGGCGCCGCTCGGCGCGAGGCAGCTGCCGCCGGTGCAGGCAGTGCCCATCGGGCAATCGGCGGCGGTCGAGCAGGTGGCGCAGTTGCCGTTGACGCAGGCGTGAGTGAAGCAGGTCTGTGGCGAGCAGGCGAGGCTGCCTTGCTGCACGCAGAACTTGTTGAAGGAGCACGAGCCGCCTGCGCAGTCGCCAGCCACGGCGCACGAAGCGCCGCCCGGCAGGCCGCAGACGCCCGCGCTGCACACGCCGGTCGCGCACCCGTCGTTGGAAGCACAGGCCGCGCAGACGTGCGCCGCGCAGCGCCCGCTCATGCACGCCGCGTCCTCGCCGCACGCGTCACCGTTCTTCAGCTTGCACAGACCGGCGGCGCAGGTGCCGTTGAAGCAGTCGGAGCCTTGCGTGCAGGCATCACCGAAATGCCCCTTGCCGCCGGACGCGACGCAGCTCGCCGTCGCGTCGCACACCGCCTGAATGGAGCACATGTTCTTCGTGTCATCGACCCCGACGGGAAGGGCGCTGCACGTGCCGACTTTGCCGGGGATCAGGCAAGAATTGCAGATTGCGGTGCAGGTGGCCGCGCAGCCCGGCTGGCACAACAGCGGCGTGCCCGAGCAACTCCCGCTCGCGCAATCACCGGCCACCTCGCACTTCTGCTGCGGAGCTGCGGCCTTGCAGGTCGCGCCGCATGACCCACCGCAATCGATATCGGTCTCGTCAGCGTCGAGCACGCCGTCCGAACAATGCGCGGCCACGCATTGCCCCATGCCGCTACAGACCACGCCGCCGTTGTCCTTGCAGGCAGTACCCAGCGCGACGTTGGTCGCGACGCAGGTGTGGTTCATGGCGTCGCAGGCGACCGTGAGGCAGGTCGTGGTTGGAACTCCGCAATCTTGCGCCGCGTTGACGCAGACCGCGGGTGCGCCGCCCGAGCCAGCGCTCGCGCCGCCCACGCTGGTGCCGCCCGTGCTCGAACCGCCTGCGCTCACGCCACCCGAGCCCGCGACGCTCGAGCCACCCATGCTGGAGCTGCCAGCCGCTGGCCCGCCCGCCTGAGCAGCGCCGGCTTGCGCCGAGCCGCTGCCGGCAAGCCCAGTGTCGCCACCCGAGCCCGCGGTGAAGGTCGAGCCGCCACACGCCACGAACACGAGCCCACATGCCGCCGCAAAAGCAAGAACCGAGCGAAACCGCATTCTCCCAAACTTACCACAGCCCCCGCTCATGCCCCAGCGCGATCCCCGTTCCGCGACGCCGAAGGCTCCGACACCAACTGACACGAAGCGTGACCATCAACACCCACTGGCTCGCGCCTAAGCTAGGCGGCGCGTGCCTCGGAATGCGGTCGGCGTCGGTTGATCCCTGTTTTCAATTCAAATCTGAAGTTGAAACCTAAACATCGGATCGCGCGATGTCCGCGATTCCAGCGTAGGTGCCCGCGGTGTATGCTGCGCGTGAATCGCCGTCCGTGCCTGAGTCGGGCCAACGTACCGAGGCGACGACGACCTATTCGAACCTCACGCCTTTAGAGACCGATGGTTTCGCTGCCCAGTGTCTTTGCCTTGGTTGCTGGGGTGCCAGTGACGACGATGGGCTGCAACGAGGCGGCGGTGCTGCTCGGAGCGATCACGTACCAGTGACCGGTGATCGTCGAGAAGGTGAACGCGTTGGCGCTAGTGCCCATGGTCGTCGTCACCGGTTGGCTCGTGGAGCCGTCCACCACGCTGACGGTCTCCGAGCCCCAGGGGTTTCGTACGCTCACTGAACCGGAAGAGCCTGCCTCGATGATCGCGAGCACGACTTTTCCGGAGGCGACTTGCACGTCCACCTTCGAATTGCCCTGGATATAGACCTGCCCTGACGCATTCCACGCGGTGGGCCACGCCGGAGCAATACGCACCAGGCCGTCATAGTCTTGAACGAGCGCCTCATTGAGCGCCGCCGCGACTTCGCCCTCTTGCTCGATGTACGGCTCGGTCGACGACGGGTTGGAGTTACCACCCAGATTGGCCATCCCCGAGGGGTAAGCCTGATAGTTCTTGGTCACGGCGATCAGGCCGTTTTGCACCTCGCTCCCCAAACCG
>DATHOI010000789.1:0-7005 GCA_035485095.1 Polyangiaceae bacterium
GCTCTGCTCCGCCACCCGTGGGGCCGGAGCGGCGATGAGCGAGACCCGAACCCTGGTCGTGGTGGTTACCGGCGTGAGCGGCGCCGGCAAATCGACCGCCGTCCACGCACTCGAGGACCTGGGTTTTTTCTGCGTCGACAACCTGCCCACGCCGGTCATGAAGAGCACGCTCGAGGCTTTTGCGGCCGTCGGCGTGAAGCGCATCGCCCTGGGCATCGACGTGCGCGTGCGCGGCTTTCTAGACGACGCCGCCGCCGTGCTCGAGTCGCTCAGCGTGCCCGGCGAGCGAGAGCTGTCCGTGGTCTTTTTGGACGCCTCCGACGAAGCGTTGCTGCGGCGTTTCTCCAGCACGCGGCGCCCGCACCCGCTGAGCACGACGCTCGAGCCCGGAGGGGAACAGGCCGCCAACGCCGTGCTCGATGGAATCCGGATCGAACGCGAGCTTTTGACCCCACTTCGGGCGCGCGCAACGCTGGTCCTCGACACGACTCGGCTCAGCGTGCACGAGCTGCGCCGTCAAGTGACCGCTCATTTCGGTCCAGGTGCCGGGCGAGCGCCGCGCATGCACACTCGCTTCGTGTCGTTCGGTTTCAAGTTCGGCACCCCGGTCGACGCGGACTTACTGTTCGACGTGCGCTTCTTGGACAACCCGTACTTCGTCCCGGAGCTTCGGGATTTACCGGGCACGACCGAAGCCGTCAAAAATTTCGTCCTCGCGCAACCCGACAGTCTCGGGTTTCTGGAGCGCGTCGTCTCGCTGCTCGAATTTTGTCTGCCACGTTTCGAACGCGAGGGGAAAAGTTACCTCACCGTTGCTATCGGGTGCACCGGTGGCAGGCATCGTTCGGTCGTGATCACGGACGAGCTCGGCGCGCTCCTCAGCAAGCGTGTCGGTGTGGTCATCGATATCGTGCATCGCGACGTCGATCGCGTCAGGATGACAGGCCCAGGCGCCGATCCGGATCACGCAACACAGGTCAGAGCACACGGAGTCAGCAGCCCATGAACAGCTCACGGGGAACGTTCGAAGTGAAGAACAAGCTCGGGCTTCACGCCCGCGCCGCGACCAAGCTCGTCCAGCTCGCCTCGAAGTATCCGTGCGACATTCTCGTGAGTCGAGCCGGCCAGGCCGCCAACGCCAAGAGCGTGATGGGCGTGCTGCTTTTGTGCGGTTCCAAAGGCACCAAGCTCGACATCGAGGCCACCGGCGACAACGCGGCAGAGGCCGTAAAGCGCCTCGGCGAGCTGATCGACAACCGCTTCGGAGAAGACGAATAGTCGGATGAGAGGGGACGGCCTATTCAAGAGCGGCGCCGCTGAGGTGCTGGAAGGCATCGCCGGTTCTGCTGGCTATGCCATCGGCCGCGCGCTGATCGTCGATACGCGTCGCTCGGGTGTGGTGCGTCGCCACGTGACGCCGGACGCAGTGGCCGCCGAGCTCGCGCATTTCGACGAGGCGGTGGCACGCGCCGCCAGCGAACTGCGCGTGGTGCTCGCGGCCAAGCAAGGCACGGCGAGCCGCGCGGAAAGCTCGATCCTCGAGGCCTACGTGCTGATGGTCGAGGACGAGACGCTGCGCGCGGCCGTCGAAGGTAAGATTCAAAGCACGAACATCTGCGCGGAGTGGGCGCTCGATCTGGCGGTCGGGGAGATGGCCGCGCAATTGCGGCAAAGCGGCGACCCGTATCTGGCCGAGCGGAGTCACGACTTCGAGTTCGTCGAAGATCGCTTGCTCCGCACCATGGCCGGCAAACACGGCGCCGTCGTGCTGCCGAAGGACGGCGCGCCCGGCGTGCTCGTCGCACATGACCTATCACCCGCCGAGACCGCCGGGCTGACCAAGGAACGAGTGCTCGCGATCGTGACGGAAGTCGGTACGCGCACCAGCCACACCGCGATTTTGGCGCGCGCGCTCGAGATCCCCGCGGTAGTCGGTGTCCCGAACCTGCTGTCGCGTGTGGGCAGCGGGGATCTGATCGTCGTGGACGGCGTGCATGGCCAAGTCGCCATCACACCGAGCGAAGCGCTGATCGCCGACACACATGCTCGCGCGGGTCGTTTCAGTGACGTAGCGCGGCACCGCCGTGAAGCGCGAGACCGCCCCATTCGCACGAAATGCGGCGTGACCGTCGAGCTGCGCGCCAATATCGAGCTGCCGTCCGAGGCGGAGGTCGCGCTCGAACAGGGCGCGCGCGGTATCGGCCTGTACCGTACGGAGTTTTTGTATCTCGATCGCACCGAGCCGCCGAGCGAAGACGAGCAGTATGAAACGTACCGCCGCGTGGTCGAAACGCTCGCGCCGTTGCCGGTGACCTTGCGCACGTTTGACATTGGCGGCGACAAATTCGCGTCCGTGTTTCAAGTCCCGGCGGAGATGAACCCGGCACTGGGTCTGCGCGCAGTTCGGCTCGGCCTCGCGCGCCCGGATATCTTCCTCACGCAATTGCGCGCCATGGTCCGAGCTTCGGTGCACGGCAAGATGCGCATCATGGTGCCTATGATCGCCTCGCTTGGAGAGCTTCGCGAGGTGCGCCGCTTGTTCGATCGAGCCATCGTCGACGTAGACGCCGCGGGTCAACCGCGCAGTCTCGAGATCCCGCTCGGCATGATGGTCGAGGTGCCGTCTGCAGCGGTCATGGCCGATGAGTTCGCGGCCGAAACCGAGTTCATGAGCATCGGCACGAATGACCTCGTGCAATATACCCTCGCTGTCGACCGCTCGAGCCCCGAGCTCGCCTACCTAGCGTCGTTCTTCGACCCCGCGATTTTACGGCTCGTGCGCATGGTGATCAAAGGCGGCGCGAATCATCAGCGCCCGGTCTTCGTGTGCGGCGCGATGGCGAGCGATCCGCTGGCCGCTATTTTGCTCGTCGGTATGGGCTTGCGCGAGCTCAGCATGGAGTCCGCCGCGATCCCCGAGATCCGCGAAGTGATCGGCCAAGTGACGGTAGCCGAGGCCGAAGAAGCCGCGCAGGCCGCCTTCACCGGCGAAACGGCGCTGGATATCGAGCGGATGCTGCTCGAGCGGTTCGGCGAGCGGCTCGAAGTCGGGGAGTGAGTCTGCCAGAAACTCGCCCTCGCAGCGCGCCGATGGTTGCTGCATGGGCAGCTCGTCGGCGTGGTTTTTTGGGGTCGCCTCGCTGTTGCTCGCGTGCGACGTGTCGCCCGTCGCGCGGGGGCCGGGGTTCGGGTCTGCGGCCACTTTGGCAACGGGCTCGACAGGCTCGGTAGAGCTCGTGCTGATTCACACGGCGGATCTGCACTCGCACTTGTTCCCCGAGCCAACGCTGATTGGCCAGGCCGACGCCGATCGCGGCCTCGGCAAGTACGCCGAGGTCGACGCCATCGGGGGCGTAGCGCGCATCGCGACGCTCGTGCGAAAAGCGCGGCAAAGCGCGCCGCACACGTTGTACCTCGACAGCGGCGACCTGATCGAAGGCACGGCCGCGTACACCGCGTTCGGCGGCGAGCCGGAAATGCGCGCCTACAGCGCGCTCCAGGTCGATGCGGTCGCGCTCGGCAATCACGATCTCGATCCGGGCGCCGCCGGTTTCGTCGATAAACATCGCCAATTTGCGACTTTCCCCGTGCTCGCCAGTAACTACTCCGCTCCTGGGACGGCGTTCGGTCAGGCCTTCTCGAGCTTCATTTCGCTGGCTGCCCAAGGTGTGCGAGTCGGCGTCATCGGCGTGGCAAACCCGAGCGCGCCGGGCGGGCTCGACGAGCCTGATAATCCTTACGGTATAGTGCTCGCCCCAACCGCGCTCGCGGTTCAATCCGCGATCGACGAGCTCCGTCCTTCGGTCGACGTGATCGTCGCCGTCAGCCATCTCGGGCTCGCCGGGGACGAGGCGTTGATCAGCGCGACCAGCGGGCTCGACGTAGTGCTCGGCGGCCATCAGCACTTGACGCTCGACGAAGCACTCTCACGCGACGATTGCGGCCCCGCGCTGCAAGCCAGTCGCGGCTGTAAAAGCAGGCGCGTGATCCTCGTGCACTCGGGCGCTCTGGGTCGCTACGTCGGCCGCGTCGACTTGGTGCTTTCGCCGGCTGTCTCCGACGCTTCTTCTAGCGAGAATGATGGGCTCGAGGTAGTGTCCGCCAAGCACACGCTGCTGCCTGTCTCCAGCGAAGTTCCGGAAGATGCCGCGCTCGGCGCGCTGCTCGAGCCCTACCGCGCACGTCTGGCGGCCGCGGGTTTCGATACACCGTTCGCGTTCGCGCTCGGTCCGGTCCAGCGCTACGGCGTGACCGGTGGTGACTCGCCGCTCGGGAATCTGATCGCGGACGCAGTTCGCCACGACACCGGCGCCGATTTTGCGATCCTCAACACGACGGGTATTCGAGCTGACCTGCCGCCCGGCGTACTCACCAAGTCTGCATTTGTCTCGGCCTTGCCGTTTGCGGACACGTTGACGGTGCTTTCAGTGACGGGCGCTCAGCTCAGCTCGCTGCTCGACGGGCAAGCGAATGTCGCCAAGAGTCGTGGTTGTGAGTCTCCAATTCAGATTTCGGGGTTCTCCCTCGCGTTCACATGCCACGCTGACAGTGCGACTGCTGTCGCGCGCGTGACGGCGTCGGGTCAGCTGCTCGATCCGGCCGCCAGCTACAACTTGGTGACCACCGGCTATCTGGCGGACGGCGGCAGTGGCTTCGACACACTGACGGCCGCCACGGCCCGGCGAGATCTCGAGACCGACCCGCTGGATGTCTTGCTCGACGCCGTGAGTGCTTTGCCCGCGTGCTCACAATCAACGCTGCCGTGCCTAGACCCGGGCGTGCTGCGCGACGGTCGGATCAGCGTCACCAGCGAGTGACCGAGCGTGGCGGCCCGTGGGTCGGGCTAGGCCGGCCTGGCCGTTGCGGTTTCCTGAATTTCCCGTGAGATCTGCCGTGAACGGCTGGTTGGCCGGGGATCTGCTGGCGGGTGGCCGTCAGGGTTGACCGCGAAGGTTCCGCGCGTATACTGCCGCCGGAAACGGCTTTCTCAGGAAGATAATTAGAAAATGGCACAGGACGCGGACGTCAAAAAAGACGTAATTTCGAAGTTTCGTTTGCACGACTCTGACACCGGTTCGTCGGAAGTGCAGGTTGCTCTCCTCAGCCAGCGTATCGAGTCGCTGACTGAGCATTTCAAGACGCACAAGAAGGATCACCATTCGCGCCGCGGGCTGCTCAAGCTCGTGGGGCAACGGCGCCGCCTTCTCGACTATTTGAAGCGCTCCAGCGTCGAGCGCTACCGTACCGTCGTGACTTCTCTCAACCTACGCAAGTAGTCGTAAGCCCTCTGTATCTTGTTCGCGCAGTGCGAAGCAGGAAAGGGGGCTTTCGTCTTTTGTTTCCGAGTGCGAGGAGCCTCTCCTTCGACTTCGCTTCGTGGCCCGAACGCCCCTCTGATCTCAGGCGTCGTTCGAGCTAGGAATCGAGGCTGAAGTTTGGGCGCTCGCGGTCGGCGTTTACCGCACGTAGCGGCTCAATGCGCCAGGGGGCGCTAAATCCCATGTTTGTTCGCGAATCCGTCAATATCGGTGGGCGCCCGCTCACCTTTGAGACCGGTCGTCTAGCCAAGTTGGCGCACGGCTCGGTGTTGGTCACGTTCGGCGAAAGCGTCGTGCTCGTCACCTGCGTCTCGAGTGAGGAACGACCCGGCCTCGACTTCTTTCCGCTCACCTGTGAGTACGTCGAGAAGACGTACGCCGCCGGCAAGATCCCGGGCGGCTTCTTCAAGCGCGAAGGGCGCCTTCGTGACTACGAAGTGCTCGCCTCGCGTTTGATGGATCGCCCGCTCCGGCCCTTGTTCCCCAAGGGCTTCAAGAAGGACACGCAGGTGATCGCCACGGTGCTCAGCGCCGACAAGATCAACCCAACTGACGTTCTCGCCATGACTGGCGCGAGCGCCGCCCTCCACATCTCCGATATCCCCTGGGCGGGCCCGATCGTCGGCATTCGCGTGTCGCGCGTGGACGGCGAGCTCATCGTCTATCCGACGTTCGACCAAGCTGCCGCCGCGGACATCGACCTCACGGTCGCAGTCAGCAAAGACGCGATCATGATGGTCGAAGGTGGCGCGGACGAGTGCAGCGAGAAGGAGCTGATCGACGCGCTGATGTTCGCGCACGAGCAAGCGCAACCGATCCTCGCGCTGATCGAGAAGATGCGCGCCGCCGTCGGCAAGCAGAAACGCACATTCGTGACGCCGACGCTCGACGAAGGCATCGCTCGCCGCGTTGCCGAGATTGCCGACAACGACCTCAAGACCGCCAGCGTCATCAAAGAGAAGAAGCTGCGCTACGACCAGTACGCCGTGATCAAGTCCGCGGTCGTCGCCAAGCTCACCGAAGAGCTGGGTGCCGAGAAGTTTCTCGCCTCAGAGAAGCTCATCAAAGGCGAAATCGAGCATCGCAAGGCCGAGGTCGTGCGCGCCATGGTTCTCGACACCGGTAAGCGCATCGACGGCCGTGACGGCAAAACCATCCGCCCGATCAGCTGTGAAGTGGGGCTCTTGCCCCGCGTGCACGGCTCGGCTCTGTTCCAACGCGGTGAGACGCAAGCCATCGTCACGGCCACGCTCGGCACCGCGACGGACGAGCAGAAGATCGACGCCCTGACGGGTGAGTCGTGGAAGCGCTTCATGCTCCACTACAACTTCCCGCCCTTCAGCACTGGCGAAACGAAGCCGATGCGCGGTCCGGGTCGTCGCGAGGTCGGTCACGGCGCGCTCGCTGAACGCGCGGTGCAACGCTTGATCCCGTCGCACGAAGAGTTCCCGTACACGATCCGTATCGTGAGCGAGATCCTCGAATCGAACGGCTCGAGCTCGATGGCGTCCGTATGTGGCGCTTCACTCAGCTTGATGGATTGCGGTGTTCCGCTGCGTCGGCCAGTGGCTGGTATTGCCATGGGTCTGATTGCAGAAGGTCAGAAATTCGCGATTTTGAGCGATATTTTGGGTGACGAGGATCATCTCGGCGACATGGACTTCAAAGTCTGCGGCACCGAGAAGGG
>DATHOI010000790.1:0-14897 GCA_035485095.1 Polyangiaceae bacterium
CAATCTCGGTGCCGTCGAGATACTGATAGCTGAGCGGGTCGACGAATAGCTTCACGCCGTGTGACTCGAATTGCTCGTCCAGATCAGTCGGTTTGTCCTCGAAATAGAGGTCGTACTGGAACCCGGCGCAACCTCCGCCCACGACCCGGAGACGAAGCCCTTGGCCTTCGAGCCCCTCGGACTTCGAAATCTCTTTAACCTTGTCTGCGGCCAGCGTTGTGATTGAAATCATCGAATGGGTAGCCTCCGCGCCGATGCGCTCGCCTGCGAGCGCCTCATCACCGTGCGACGCGCCGGTAGTATAGGCACGCTCCACGGTCCTAGCCAGCGGAAGCTTACGGCAGCGCTGGTTTTGAGCCTGCTCCTGGCTTGCTTTGCGTTTCCGCAGCGACCAGCCCTCGCTGCGGATGCCGCGGCAGCTGCAGCCCCGACTGTGGCGTCGCCGGCCGCGCCGCCCGCGCCGCCCGCCCCGGCTGCGCCCCAACCGCCCGCCGCGACTTCTCCGTTCACCGGCGGCGTCGATGGGGCCACCGCACTGCCGCCCGCGCCCCAGCCGACGGGCGCGCCCCGAGGCGCGAACGCGGCGCTGCCGCCTGCACCGCCAGCGCCGAGTGGGGCACTGCCTGCCGCACCGCCGCCCGGGGCACCGGGCAGCGATCTCCCTCCACCTCCGCCGCCACCACGCGGCGCCCACTCTCACGACGGGTTCTACTTGCGCATGGCGCTCGGGCTAGGAGTCTCGGGAGTGTCGGTCTCGTCGGACGCCGCGAGCGTTCCGAACTACAGCTTTAGCGGCGGTGGCGCTGCGGCAGATCTATGGATCGGCGGCACGCCGACCCCGGGCTTGGCGATGGGAGGTGCGCTCACCGGCCTCGGCGTGAGCAGCACCACTCGTCGCGTCAACGGCGACAGTCAGTCGGGCGACGTGACCGGGAGCATGGGCCTGCTCGGTTTCTTCGTCGACGGTTTCCCCGATCCGGAGCGCGGCCTTCATTTCGGTGGCGAGCTCGGTCTGGCGAGCGCTCGCGCACAAGTGAAAGACAGCGACGCGAAATTCGAGGGCGGGGGCGTCGGGCTCGGAGCGTGGCTCGGTTACGATATGTGGGTCAGCTCGCAGTGGTCACTCGGCGGGTTGGTCCGTGTCACCGGAAGCTTGACCCGTGAAAATAGCGACGACGTGAACTATCGAACGTCGCTCGGCGGCGCGAGCCTGTCGTTCACGGCGCTTTATCACTGACGCCGAAGAGCTGCCCGGCGCGACACGCGAAGACGACTCCGGCGCGCGTGGGCGTCGGTCGAAACGGATCCAGGCAGCTTGTGTTGTCGAAGCGTTGCGCTTTGCCGTCTGCCTGCAAGATGAGTGCGTCGCTTCCGCTGCGTGCTGCGGCGAGGGCGCCTGCTCGGTCGCTGATCGTCGAGGCGGGCCGCAGCGCACGCAGCGCAGGATCGAAAGCGCGGCCTACCTCCGCCACCGAGACCCGCAGAGCTTCAGCGCCGCTCGCTGCGTGAATCGAGAGAAAACCCCCGTCGGCGACGACAACAGCGCTTTGATTCTCGAGCAACGTCACCGGCCCGTTGAGGACGCTTGCAGGGTCGCTGGCGAGTGTGACGACGCTGTGCGTGCTCAGATCGAAGGCCACCAATTTGTGCGCGTCCACGATCGCGAACAGTTTGCCCGCTTGAGCTGCGCCGCCCTCCGGCGCCGTGCCGCCGAGGTTGCCGATTACCTCGAAATCGCCCGTGATTTGCGCCGCGACCAGCGTGCCGTTTTCGCAAATGGCGAGCAAGTCGGAGTGCCATTCGGCCAGCGCCGTGATGGCCCCGGGGAGGTGGGTTTGACGGATGACTTCGCCTTGCGCATCGAGCTCCGCGATGTCCGCCCCGCTTGCCACGAGCGCGCCGGAGTTGGACGTCGGTATGGCCAAGACGTGGCGTAGCGGTTCGGCGAACGGCAACACGCTCTTGTGTAGCGGCTTGCCGGATGGCGCGAGGATCAGAGCCTCCGCGTCTCGAGTCAGGAGCAGGATCGAGCCGTCGCTCGTGATCACTGGCGAGCTGGCGACCTCGCTCGTCAGTCGCTCGGTCCAGAGTGTCTGGCCTCGCGGATCCAGCTTGGAGACTCGAGGCTCGCCGTGCGCCACGATCAGATTGCCGGCAGCGTCGCTGGCCGGGGCTTGGCCAACGCCGCCCGCGATGCGAAGTCGAAAAGCGACCTCGGCGCTGCGCGGAAAGTGAACGCGCGCGCGGTTCGCGTTCGTCGCGTCGAGGCCCTCGCAGCTGGCGAGGCCGGGGCTTGCACCGACGGTGAAGGATTGCACACGGCTCGCGTCGCGCGCGAAGGAGGTGTTGCCGGTCGTCGCCAGGATCGCGCAGCTCGCGGTCAATACCCGCGCAGCGACGGCCGCGCGTTGCGCACCGGCGTTGCGGGTCACTTGCTCGCCTTGATCAAGAAATCGGCGCGGATCTCGGGGATGAGAGTGCCGGTGCGTGGTCCGTTCACGACTCCGTCGACGGCGCCGAAGGCGCTGAATTTATCGCCCCGGGCCAGGCTGAACGGCGCGCCATAGCTGACACGTGCCAGGCAAGGAGCGTGCGTGCAGCCGCTCTGGACGTCCATCACCACGACGGTGCTGTAGTTTTCGGTTCGGGCATCGACGACCGAGCCGTCGAGGGCGACGGCCCAACCGCGCTTGGATTCGGTCTGTTCCGCGATCGCCGCGTAGTTGCTGGTGGCGCGCGGTCGCACCCGCTCCGCCTCGTGAGCCAGACTATCGACGCGCCGAACTCGCAAGGGGAAGAGCCGCGGCGCACTGTCCTTGCTGGTTGCGCGCAGCATGATGGTTGTCTCGCCCGGCGCCGACACGTTCATCATCTGTGCGAAGCGCCCGGCGGCATCCACCGTGATCGGGCGATCCCCCACGGTGAGCGCGCCCGCTTTCGCGGTGCGTCCGGCGAGCACGAAGTTCGAGCCCTCCAGCACGACGGCGGCGCCTGGCGCATCGATCACGAGCGGCGTGATGCCGGTCTGCAGAGTGACCGTGCCCTCTTGAGTCGTGCCATGGGTCGGCGTGACCGCGTAGGGTACGCGTCGCTCGAGCGATTTTACCGTCGGATCGAAGCCCGTCAGGAGTGCACTCACGTCGATCGAGTACGTGCCTTCGCCCTCGGCATTCAGCGTCAGTGGCTTGCCGTCGACGGTCACGGTCGAGCCTGGTAGCGCGCTGACCAGCACCCGCAGCTCGGGTGTGGCGGCGTCGAGCCCGCTCGTATCGCCGCGCACGCGGTAGGCGACCGGCACCGAAATGTCGACGAAGCTCTGCTTGCCGCGCGCGGTCGTGAGCGTCACGGTGATCGGGTTTTCGCCGACTTTGAGCGGTCGCGACAAGGCTAGCGAAGCGTGAGCTTTGTTGAAGGTTGCGCTCGCCGCGTCCAAGCGAGCGACGCTGCCGTCGTCGCACGCGGCGCATGTCAGCTCCAGCTGCTCGGAGCCATCGGCGAGTGCTGTCGCGTGCGCTTCGATCGGCCCATGACCGTGATAGAAAAGCCACACCACGCCGGCTGCCGCGAACAAGCCCGCAGCGCCGACCATGGCGATCGCAGCGACCAGTGGTATGCCGCGCTTAGGTCGTGGCGCGCTCGATGGGCCCAACGAAGGAGCTGCGACGGGACGCGGCGATGACGGCGCTCGGCTCGTTTGCGGCACCTGGGATATCGGTGCCGGCAGCGGCGCGGCCGCGGACACCGGTGCGGTGCCGAACGGCTTGGGCTGTCCGGGATTCGTTGGCGCGATGCCCGGGCGGGCAACGCCTAGGATCGTCTTTTGACTGGACGCGATCTGCGGTTGGGTCGCGGCGCCGCGTGGGATAGGTGGCTGCGGGCCGGGGGCTTGGTGAGCGGCGGGTGCTCGGTAGCCGGAGGAGGGAGGCGTTGGAGGTGGCGGCGGCGTGGGGTACTTCCCCGGAACAGGTGCGGGAGCCGGTGCAGCGTACGGGTAATTCGCGATTTGCCCGGACGCCGTCGACGGCGCGATGCCGATCATCGTTTGGCGCAGCCCGCCCGTGGGCGGGGGAGGCCCCGGTTGCGGTTGCTGCGGCCCCGGTTGTGCCGTCGCGTGAGCGTTCGGCTGCGGAGGGGCCCCTTGGGACGCGCTAGGCAGCGGCTGGTCCGGCGGCGCCATGCCAATCATGGTGCCGCGAAAGCGCTGCTCCGGCGCGGGCGCCGCGAAGCCGACTACGGTGTGATCAAAGCTGACCAAGCCTTTGCCACAACGCACACACCCCGCCGCTTCCGGGGGGTTTTGCGTTCCGCAATGGGGGCACAGCCTCATCGCGCGCACTATACCCCTGGACTCGCCTTGGCTACCACGAGGCTCGGGGCAGTCTCCGGACTGCAAGGTCTTTGTCCAATTGAGGCTCGATCCCCTATGGGAGAGAGACTCGAGTCCCATGTTCGCCCGACCCACCATCGCTCGCCCGGACGTTCGCGGCGGTTTTCCCCGTGAAACGGCCCGATTTTGGGGCTGGCGCTACGGGCCGGTCATGTCTGCAGGGGCCTGCCCGAGCACGGGCAGGCGAGCTCGAGTCGCGGCTGGGCGGTTTTCGCCTGGTAGGGCCAAGCGCCAGCTCGTCGAACGAGCTCCGCTTCGAGGAGACTGAAGCATGAGTGTTACACTGTCCGAAGTTAAGCGTGCCGCTCGCGCACACCGCGCGCCGCTGGCTGGTGAGAGCGCGGGCTATCTGGTCCTCGCGCTGGCCGACCAAGTGTTGAGCGCGCCGCGGCTGATTCAACCGGGCGACGTTCAGCTGACCGAAGACGGCGGGCTTCGCGTCCTGCGCGGTCAGGCGAGCTCCGAGGCAGATGCCGAGCTCTCACTGCGGCGCGCGCTCGACGATTTATTGCTCGTGGCCAGCTCGGGGAGCGCCGCGCTGATGCGCGCGGGTCGGCGCGCAGTGCTCGTTGGTATGCCGGCGCTGGTGCGCGAGCTCGAAGCCGCTCTGATTCCAGTGAATCGTGCTGCCGCGCGCCGCGCATTGGCGCGCCTGCATCGCGAGACAGCGCGCGCGCTGTCGAGCGGTGAGCTCCCCGATGACGTCTGCACGGACGAGCAACCCGCCGCGCCGAGCCAGTCTGTCTTGCCGGTTTTGTCGGTTGCGCCGGTTCTGCCAGAGCCGGCGCACGTCGCTCCGACGACGGTGCCAGAGACAACGGCAGTGCTCGCCACTGAAGCGCCGCGTTTCGAGTTGGAGGAAGAGGACCTCGAAACGCGTGCCATTCATGTGCATGCGCCCGAGGCGGTCGATTTGCCGCCCGCGCTCTCCAATCTGGACGGCGTGCTCAGCGCGCTGTGTGAAAATTCCGCGCTTCCACCCGAGCTCTCTCAATCGAGCGGCGCGCTCACGGTTGCGCTCGACGTTCGGCCCGTGAGTCGCGCCACAGGGGCTGCCGAGCTAGCCGATGCCGTCGCGTTGGACGAAGACGTCGAATTCATCGATGAAGAACCGAGCGATGCGCTGACCGTTGCGCGAAACCTCGACGTGCTGCCGATCGCACAGGCGAGCGCCTCCGGCGACAGTTGCGTCGAGCTGCCCGAGGAAGTTTGTACGCGCCCGGAACCGATCATTGTCCGTCGAGCGCTCGGCGCTTCCGCTCCGTACGAGCTGCCCGCGACTAGCGTTGAGCCGCCCGTGCACACGCCGACTTTGGGTAGTCTGGCGGCGGAGCTGCCCAGACTCGCCCCCGAGCAGATTGCCGAGCTGAGCGCGGCCAACGCGTTGTTCTCGGCGGGTAGCGAGGAATGCACGGAGCCAATGCCCGAGGTTCAGCCGCTGTCACCGGGCGTGGCGATAGTCACCTCGCGTCAGAGCGACGTGAGCGAGCTGCTTCAGAATTTCCAGGTCGCACAAGACGACAGCAGTCAGGGACTGCGCCGCGCGATCAAGGAGATGGCGGACCTCGATTTAACCCCGGCCCCGTTCGCCGCTCTCATTCGCTGACTCCCGGCCGCCGGGCTCAGCGCGAAGCGGACTCGTTTATGCGCCACGCCGGCGCGCGGGTTCGCTGAGCGGTGGAACACCGTGGAAAAGCGGGTCGGGATCTGACAACCTCGGTCGTCATGCACATTCAGAACTTGGCGATTCTGAAAGGGCTCGTCAGCGTGGCCTGGGCCGATGGTCGTTTGGCTGGCGAAGAGAAAGAAGTCCTCGAGGCGCTGCTCCAGGCCTTCGAGGCGTCACCGAGCGAAGCTCACGAGATTCGGCTTTTCGCACGCGAGCCCAAAAAGTTGAACGACGTACCGATTCACGATTTGAGCGCCGATGCGCGACGTGTGCTCCTGCAGCACGCGGTCTTGCTCAGCTTTGCCGATGGCGAGCAGGACGAAAGAGAAAAGAAGATCATCGACGAGCTGTGCGAGGTCTTGCGCATCCCGGCGATCGAGTCGCGCGGACTGATTGCCGCGTCCGAGGAGCGCGCCAAGTCTCTGCTCAAGCTACTCTGATGAACGCTCCTGTGAGAGCGCTGGCCTGCCGCGCCCTCAGGTTGCCTGAGTCAGGTTCTTCAGGCGCTCGATCTCTTTGAGCAGCGCAATCGGGCTGAAGGGTTTCGTGTAGTAGGAGGTGGCGCCCGCTTCGGTCGCACGATTGCGCGACTCTTGGTCATCCAAAGCGCTGATGATCAAGACTGGTATTTTGCTGGTCGCTGGATCGCTGCGTAGTCGCCGACAAACTTCGAAACCGTCGTACTGCCCGGGAAGATTCAGGTCGAGCAGCACGAGATTGGGTGGATTGGTCATCGCTACGTCGATGGCCTTCGTGCCGGACGCGACGGCGGTCACGTCATAGCCGCGCGCCTGCACCAGCGCCTCGATCATCCGACGGATCGAGTCTTGGTCCTCCACGACGAGAATGCGCATTCCTTAGAGGATAACCCAAGCCGCGCTCGCTTGCGGCCAAAAAATCAAACTGCGCCTCGCCAATGACTCAGTCAGGGCGGCTGCGCAGTACAATCCAGATTTCACTCCGGCCGGCTCCGCCTTCACGCATTCCCGCTCCGCTGCCTAGAACGCCGCCGATCACGTCTGCTACCAGCAAGGACACGCCAGCGGGACGACCAAAGCTCGCCGGGTCCGTGCGGTGCTGAATCACGTCGGTGCGCGAGGCCTCGGGCACGACCGGACCGCCGTCTTCCACACTGATGAGCATGCCCATCTCGGTCGGCACGACGGACAAGACCACCTCGCCACCTCGCGGCGTGGCGGCGATCGCGTGGTGCAAGAGAGCTCGCAGGAGCACTCGCAACTCCGACGGACGCGTCTCGAAAGGCGCGCGGTCCGGCAATCTCAGTGCGATCTCCACGTCGTGGCGAGCCGCGCGGGATTCGACTGCGAGCACGGCTTCACGCGCGAGCTCGGTCACGTTGATGCCCTTCACGGACTCGGTCAGGTCACACTCGGTGAGCAAGCCGAGATCTCCGAGGAGCTCGGCGCCGACCGTCATGCGGCGTGAAAAGCTTTGCGCGAGCGGCGCCTGCTCGCCCAGTTGTTGAACGAGCTCGGCGGTGTCCGTGCGCAGACCGTCGAGCCAGTGACGCAGCACGCGCTGCAACGCAGAGGCAGTATTTTGCAGCAGCTCGAGCCGGTCGACGCCCGTTTCCGGCGGAGCGGTGGGCGGGATCTCACTGCGCAGATCTCCGGCAGTGACGACGGCCGCGAGCTCACGCGCATAGGCTTCGCCGAGTTGTTGCGCTTGCTCCAGCTCTTTGCGCAGCTCGACGACCTCGCGCTGGTCGCTCGCGCCGTCCGCGGGCAGGAAGATGGACTGCGTGCCGCCCTCGAGCTCGACCCAGCCGCCGTAACGAGTGGCCATGCGGCTCAACCAGCGTCGCTCGACGTCCGCTGCAGCGGCCGTGTCGGGACCGAGCTGCACGCCGATCTTGACCCATTCACCTTGACGCCGGATTTCGACTTCCGACGGCCCCGTTTGGGCGGTGGGACTACTGTCCTGATTGACGAGCATGTGGAACATGCGCCGCATGTCCGTCTCCTCGCCGAATACTTCGGTGCCCGCGCCGGGCTCGATCGAGATACGCGCGTTGGGCGCCACCTCGTAGAGCAACGCCGCCAAGTCGATGCGGCCGCGGCGCGTTTTGCCCCGGTTGCCCGAGTTGAGCGCGCTCAGCATGTTGATCGCGTCTTCGAGGGCGTCGAGATTGGTCTCGACCGGCGGCCCCGACGGGCTGCTCACGATTTTTATTTCAGGACCTGGCTTTTGTGGCGCCGGCTGCTTCAGTTGGGTGACGCCCTCGCGCAGCGCGTGCGCAGCACCGCGCGCCTCTTGGGCGAGTAACCAGCTGAGCTCGTGCCGCGTAAGGCGATCTTTCGACACCGTAGCGGGATCATAGAACGAAGCGGGACGCGGCGGCTACCGCGTACTATTGTTCGGCGAGGAAGAGTGGAGCCAACGGCGAAAGGCAACTCCCGGTGACTTCTGCGAAAGTGGAGCCCGCCTGCGCGTCGACGCCGGGCCGCGCGCTGGCGCGAACGGCCCTCGGGCGGAGCCTCGCGCTGCTGATCTTGGCTTCGGCCACGCTTGGCGCTTGTGGAGATCATTCGGCGCCGAGCCCGTTCGTGGTCGATGCGGGTGAGGCTGGGGCCCCGAGTGATGGCGGTAACCAGGAAGGGGGTCTCAACGTCGGCGTCGACGCGGGCGATCCGACGCTGGGCGGCCCTTGTTCCGACGACGGGCAATGCGATGACGCGATCGCCTGCACCACGGACACGTGTGACATGACCCTACTCCGCTGTCGGCATTCGCCAGATGATACGCAGTGCGATGACGGGGTGTACTGCAATGGGCCCGAAGTGTGCGACCCGAAGCTCGGCTGCGGGCCCGGCGCGCCGGTGTCGTGCTCCGACAATGACTCGTGCACCATCGACACTTGCGTCGAGAAAGATCACTCCTGCCTGCACAGCCCGCGCGACGAGGATGGCGACGGGGATCCCGTATGGAATTGTCCAGGGGGTGGCGACTGCGACGACACCGATCCGACGGTGTCCAGCAAATTGCCGGAGATCTGCGGCAACGGCAAGGACGACAACTGCAACGGCCAAATCGACGAAATGCCGTGCGTCAGTCCAGCGTATGACACCTGCCAAGCGCCTCTGCTGATCAGCACCAGCGGTCTCACCTCGCTCTCGCTCGCCGGGACCGCGCTCGACTACCCGACGACGTGTGCCCCTACTGGACAGAATTTTCATGATGTCGTGGTCGCGTTGTCCGTGCCCGCAGGTCCGGCACAAGACATCGACATCGTGGCGCAGAGTGCGGCGACGGAAGTTTCGCTAGGCACCGCGAACACCTGCGGCGACATCGCCAGCACGTCGTGCTCGCCGAGCGTCGTCAACGGCAGCGGGAGTTTGTCACGTCTGCACTTCTACGGTTTGCCGGCTGGAAACTACCCACTTTATGTGGCCGCGAACCAAGAGACCGACGTCGACCTCAGCGTGAAGTTTTCTGCCTCTTCGAGCCCCCCATCGAACGAAACGTGTGGTACGGCGACGCCGCTCGTGCCGGGCACACCGGTCGTCGCGTCCCTGGTTGAAGCCAAGCAAGATTTGACGAGCGCCTGCTACAGCGACGAATCAGGCGAGCTCGTCTACGCTTTCGAGCTCGCGAGCGCGGAGGACGTGCGCGTGTTCGCCGACCCGCTGGACACGTATGGCGTGCCAGAGCTGTCGCTGCGCGACGCGCACTGCAGCGCGCAGGCTGATGAGCTGACGTGTCGGGTTGGGACGCCAGCCTCGCTCTTTGCTCGTGCATTGCCGGCGGGCCAGTATTTCGTGAGCGTCGGCTCAACGGGGCCCGGCGACATCAACGTGCAGCTCGAGGAATCGGCGCCGACCGCTGCGCCTGCGGACGAAGGCTGCGCGGATCCGCCGCCGCTCGCCCTCGCCCAGACCGTCGATTTGGAGCTCAGCGATCACGCCGACGCAGTGAATCTGGGCTGCCTTGCCGGCGCGCCCGACTCGACGCACAGCCTGACCCTGACGCAAGCGTCGGACGTGCTGCTCGAAGGCGCATCCTCCAATGGCGATACGGTCGCGGTGAGCTTGGGTCTACCGAGCTGCGCCGCGGCGACGGCGCTCGCCTGCGGTTTGTCGACCAGCACGCCGATCGGCGCGGCTCAAGTCTTTACGAGTACGGCGCGCGCTCGCGCCTACGGAGTGCCCGCGGGGGACTATCGGGTGGTCGCGGAAAGTGCGGCGGGCAATCCGATCTCCCTAACTGCCTTCGCGCGTACGGCTCAGCCAACCACACTCGTGGCCTTCGCCGACGACTGCTCGGCTCCGTTCGAGATCCCCGAAACCGGTGGGCACTTCCAAGGCAATACCGCGAACGCGAATGCGGACTACGACGCGGGTTGCGATGTCGGCAATCAACCCGCGGGCGGCGCGCCGGACCAGATGCTGCACTTGAAGCTCAGCAGCCAGAGTCGTGTGGTCTTCGACATGGCGGGCAGCAGTTATTCGACCATGCTCGCCATTCGCACCGGGGCGACTTGCCCAGGCAGCGAGGTGCCCTCGGGCTGCTCTGCTGGCTATGTGGCCGACCGTAGCTTCTTGGATTTGGATCTCGCGAGCGGTGATTACTACGTTCAAGTCGACGGCTACGACGGAGACTCCGGTGCCTGGTCACTCGACGTGTACGTCGCTCCGGACAGCCTTTAGTCCGGCGCCCGGACCCATGACTGCTTGAAAATACAAGGGTTTCTCTATGTTTCCGCGATGAGTCGTGAAACGCGCTAGCCTGAGCCCGCTTTTCCGCCAGTGGGACGGGTCGACGCTTACGAGCTTGAGACTGATTGGTTTTCAAACCGGAGAGCTGCATGCGAACCCTGCACTACTTCACGCTCGCGGGCCTGCTCGCGCTAGCGAGCTCGACGGCGCGCGCCGCGCCCGCAGTTTTGTCGCTCGGGGAACGCGAGGCACTACTCGGCGGAGAGGTCGTGTCGCGCCCGCTGCATTTCGAAACGGACGCGGGCAGTTATGTCGGCGGGCTCTCGTATTCGATAGTGCACGCTCCCGCGGCAACCGTGCTGGTGGCGTTGAGCAACATCGACACATTGCCGCAGGCGTTGCCACGCACCAAAAGTGCGCGCTTGATCGACGTGCGGGGTGCGCAGGCGCGCGTGGAGCTGGTTCAGGGCAGCGGCGCGCTCCAGGCTTCGTACACGGTATGCATCGAGCGCGTCCCGGGACGCTCGGAGCTGCGCTTTTCGCTGGATCCGACTCGTCCGCACGATATCGAGGACGTGTTTGGCTTCTTTCGAGTCGAGCCCTTCGGCGAGGGCCAAAGCCTGGTGACGGTTGGCGCGGCGCTGAATCTGGGCTCCGGCGTGGCCAGTCTGTTTTTTAGTGACGCGATCGAGCGTGTCGTGCTCAGCGCACCACGCCAGATTCGCGAGTACGTCGAACCGCATGCGTTCGCCCAGCTGTAGCGCCGGGTTTTCGCTGGTAAATGCCGAAAAATTCGGCACAAGATACGCCCGAACATGCTCGCTCGGGTCAGTGCCGTCGCCCTCAACACTTATCGTGAAGCGGTGCGCGCGCGCGTGCTGTACGGCCTATTCGGGCTTGCGCTAGCCACGGCCGGCTACTCGCTGGTGGTGGGCGCCTTCGCGCTGAGCTCGAGTCTACGCGTCGTGAGCGATCTCGGCGCAGCGTCGATCTCGGTCTATGGCATCGTGGTGGCCGTCGTTTTGGGTGCCACGTCGCTGTACCGCGAGCTCGAGCTCAAGACTATCTTCCCGATCTTGGCGCGTCCCATTCGGCGCTCCGAGTACCTGGTCGGCAAATACCTGGGCACGGTGCTCACGCTCGCCGTATTCATCGCCGCCGATTCTGGGGCGTTGCTGCTCGCGCTCGGCGTCGAGGGTGGTCGCCCTATCTTGTCCGCGCTTGCGATAGCAGCGGGCATCAGCGCGCTGGCTGGCGGCGCGGCGGTTCGTTGGTCGCGTGCGCGCACGTTCTTGCCCGTGCCTTGGGCGTTCGCTTTGCTCGCCGCCGGCGCGCTGTTCGCGGCGGCCGCGCCGGATGATCGGCGCGTGGTGCTCGGCTCGGCCTTGCTGACCTTGTCGGAAGTGGCGGTGGTGGCGGCGATTGCCACGGTATTTGCGGCCTTTTCTTCACCGTTTCTTACGGCTGTCTGCACGTTCGGGGTGTTCATCGTTGGCCGCTGCGCGGACACGCTCGCGCACATGCCTGAGCGGGTGTTTGGCGCCCCACTTTCCCACTTCTGCAGCGGTGTGTCGAAGGTCGCGCCGAATCTCATGTTGTACGTTCCGCCGCGACCGCTCCTGACTGGAGAAACGTCTGGCGTGAGCCTGAGTAACTACCTCGGCATGGCGGTCTTGCACGCCGTCATGTGGTCGGTCTTGTTGCTCAGTGCCGCGAGTCTGCTTTTTCGTCGTCGCGATTTTCTATGAACGCGACGCTTCGTTGGTTGCAGCGTCTGGCGCAGCTGGCGTTCTTCGTCGTGTTGATCGCTGCGGCGCTCAGCGCGCGCGTGATTCTGGACGGCCGGGCGGAGCTCGCCGCGAGCGATGCGGCGTTCGACCAGGGGAACCTGCGTCCGGCATTGGAGCATGCGCGCCGCAGCGCGACCTTGTACGCGCCCGGAGCGCCGCACGTCGATCGCGCTTACGAGCGGCTGATTGCCATCGCTCTCGGTGCGGAGGCTGCGGGGCAACCGAAGACGGCCTTTCTGGCCTGGCAAGGCGTACGCAGCGCCGCCTTGGAGTCGAGGCATGTTTGGATCTCTCATTCGTCGGAGCTCGAACGCGCCAACCAGAACCTCTCGCGCTTGGAGGCTCTCGCTCGCGGCGCGGGGGACGCGGACCAGAGCAAACAAGGCAAAGTCGAGCAGCAGGCGCTCAGCCGACTGAACGAGGACAGCGCCCCGGATCCCGGTTGGATCGCGCTGCTCGGCGCCGGTTTCTTGCTGGCCTTGCTGGGGCTCGCCTTGTTTGCGTTCCGGGGCCTCGAGCGCTCGGGCAAGGTCTCGGTCCGACGGGCGCAGCTGGGGGTCGTGGTGTTCGCGATCGGCGCGGCTTGTTGGACCGTGGCCGCCTACAAGGCGTAGGCTATTGGGGCGCAAATCGCCGCGCTATCATGACCTCCCGCGCACCAGACCGAGCCCCCGCAGACGACGAGCTGGCGCGTATTCTGCTCCGTTTTGGCGGACATTTGGCGAACGAGCGCCGCGCATCGCCGCACACGGTCTCGGCTTACCTTCGCGATCTCGAGTCCCTGGCTGCCTTCGTCCGTGCCAGAAATCCGGGTGGGGCTCGGCTGTCGTCGCTCGATAAATTCATGCTCCGCGCATGGCTCGGCGAGGTCGCAAAGGGCGTGGCGCCGCCCACCATCTCCAGAAAAATCTCGAGCGTGCGCGCGCTGTGCGACTATCTCACGCGCACCGGGGAGCTGCGTACGAACCCGAGCGCGACGCTGGCGAGTCCCAAGCTGCGCCGCAAGTTGCCGCGGTTTCTAACGGCGGACGCGGCCTCGGAAGTGATGAGCGCTCCGCTCGCCCAGCCAACGGGGCGCGACGTCGAGCACTTGCGAGACGCGGTGGCCCTCGAGCTTCTGTACGGGTCGGGGCTGCGCGTCAGCGAGCTCGCGTCACTGGATCTGGAGCAGATCGCGCTCGAGACCGGAGAGGTGCGTGTGCTCGGCAAGGGTCGCAAAGAGCGCATCGTTCCGCTCGGTTCGAAGGCACTCCTCGCGCTCGATGCATACCTTCTTCGGCGCGTTGAGCTCCGGCATCCGCGGAGCGGCGTCCAGGACCCGAAGGCGCTGTTGCTCGGTCGGTTGGGTAGACGGCTCGGCGTTCGCTGGCTGCAGGCGCTGGTGAGACGCTACGGCGTGCTCGGCGCTGGGCGTGGAGATTTGCATCCGCACGCGCTGCGGCACTCGTGCGCGACGCACATGCTCGAGGGGGGCGCGGATCTGCGAGCAATTCAGGAAATGCTCGGTCATTCCAGCCTTTCCACGACTCAGCGTTACACTCACGTGTCCCTGGACCAGCTGCTCGCGGTATACGACCGAGCGCACCCCCTGGCACAAAGCCCGGGTCCGTCGTCCAAGCGCCGTGATGGGTCAGTCCGTTAACAGGTCCAATTTCTTCGATCGTCTGCTCAAGGCTGGTTCCGGCGCGCTCATCGGGTCGACGCTCGGTCTCTTGATCGTGGCAACCATCGATTGCGCCTATGCTCGTGGCGAGCAGTTCGGCGCGCGCTGGCTCGCTGACCTGGGCTTGATCGCGCCCGTTGCGCTGTTGGTCGGCGCCGGAGTGGCTGCGGCACGTCTGTTCTTTCACGAAGGCGAAGCGGGCAGCCCACGCGCCGCGTTGCGCGCGTTGAGCGATGTGGACCCAGAAACCCGCGCGCGAGTGCTGGCGCTCTGCTTGTGTGGCCCCATCACGTTCGCGCTGTGGCTGATTGTCGTCGCAAATTTAGCGACGCGCTTGCTCGGCTCGGACGTGTCGGCACGCGCTGCCGGCGCGGCCATCGGTCTGAGCGCGCTCGGGCTGTTTTGGGTGACAGCCCAAGTGCTCTCGAGTGGCAGTCGCGCGTTGTGCCGCGCGCCTCAGTTGAAGCGTCTGCGGCCAGAGGCGGCGGTGTTCGGTGGGCTCGGGCTGGCTGGTTTGCTGCTCGGTTACGCAGTTTGGTCGGGGGTACCGAGCGGAGCGGGCGGGGCGCTCGCCGTGTTCGGCGTGTTCAAACGACCGGAGCTCGATCTGCGCGCTCCCGCACTGCTGGGCACCCTGGCTTTGCTCGGCTATTTTTCGCCGCACCCTAAGCGGCGAGCCGCGGCGCTCGCGGCGGTCGTGCTGGGCGTGTTG